>DBGBVX010000098.1:0-10105 GCA_048370055.1 Candidatus Gallimonas sp.
CGCGGCGCGGTTTTGTCTTTTTTTGGAGTATCGCGCAAAAATCATGCGGGCGGCGTTTGCCCGCGCAGTGCTTTTTCGCGGTAGTCGGAGGGCGTCATGGAGGTCTTGTTCTTGAAGAACAGCGAAAAGCGGCTGTAATATTCGAACCCGCATTTGGCGGAGATATCCGTCAGGCTGTACGATTTGTCGGCGAGCATCTTCTTTGCCGCGTCAAGTCGCGTCTCCAAAATAAATTCTTTGGGCGACATGCCCGTTTTTTTCTTGAAAATGATGCGGAAATAGTCGTCGCAGTAGCCCGTCGATCTTGCGAGCTCAGCAAGGTTGATATCCGACATATAGTATTCGCGGATATAGCAGATCGCATAGTCGATGTTGGTATCTTTTGCGGGCGACGCCGAGGAAGTCCTGCGCAGGATGGAGATGAGGATGGTCCCGAGGAGCGCCTCGATGTATTCGCGGTAGCAGGCAGATTTTTGTTTGAATTCGTGGCGGATCTCCTGCACCACGTCGAACAGCCGCGGCGGCTCGTCGCGGTAGCAGCACGACTGAGGCGCGCAGAAGTGATCGCGCAGGCAGAACCCGATGGAGATCATGCTCGTCTGCGTGTTGTGCGTTTCGCCGTGGACGACTTCGGGCTCGACAAGGACGAAGGTCCCCGGTTCGTAGTGGTACTTCGATTTTCCGAAGCTCCCTTCGCCGTCGCCCTTCAGATAGTAGATAAATTCATAACAGGCGTGCTGATGCGCAACGATCGTTCGGGGCGATTCGTAGTTGCGGATCCACACATATTGCATTTCTATCATTTTTCCCTTTCCTCATTATAATAAGGATCTCGGGAAAAGTATAAAATTTCATCGGCTTTCGTTATTTACAAATGATAGCCGATGTTTTATAATCTATGTCGGAAATGCGGTAAAAGGGTAACCGCAGTGTGTGCAAAGGAGGAAAAAAGATGGACGACACGGTTTGTCGGAAAAAAAGGAAGAAGTGGGACGCCCGCAATTGGACGGTGTTTATCGTCGCAACGCTCGGGCTCCTCGTCATCCTTGTCTTTCATTATCTGCCGATGATCGGGCTCCTGCTTGGGTTCAAGGACGCGGACTACGCCTCCAACCTTTTGGAAGTTCTGCTTTTCGGCGATTGGGTCGGGTTCGATCACTTTACGGCGTTCTTGCAGGATGTCGATTTCTGGAACGTCATGTCGAATACGCTGATCGTGAATCTGATCCTGTTGCTGCTCAACTTTCCGGCGCCCATTATTTTCGCGCTCATTCTCAACGAGGTGCGGCACAAGATCTTCAAAAAGGGGATACACGTCGTCACGACGTTCCCGCACTTCATCTCGTGGGCGATCTACGGCGGCATTATCGTCGCGCTGACCGATCAGACGACGGGCATCATGAATCCCATCCTCAACGCCTTCGGGCTCTCTTCGGACGCCGATCCCGTGTATCTGATGGACGCCGATCATATCTGGGCGGTGATCATCATTTCGTCGATCATCAAGTCCGTCGGGTGGGGCTCCATCATCTACATGGCGGCGATCGCTTCGATCGACGTGCAGCTCTATGAGGCGGCGGAGCTTGACGGCGTCACCCGTTGGCAAAAGGCGATCTACATCACGCTCCCGAGCATCGCGCCCACCATCACGGTGTTCCTGCTGCTCAATATCGGCAAGCTTCTTTCCAACTCGTTCGAGCAGTTCAACTCGCTTCAGAACGTTGTCAACCTGAGCCGGAGCGAGGTGCTCGCCACCTACATCTATCGCCTGAGTTTCTCTTCGAGGCGTTGGGGTTACGCCACGGCGATCGGGCTCTTCAATTCCTTTGTCAGCCTGATCCTGTTGGTTCTGAGCAATTTCATCAGCAAAAGAGTTGCGGGGAGGGGACTGTTTTGAGCGAAAATATCCAAAAAAAGCGCAAGCGGAAGCTCTTCCGCATGCATTGGGCGGATTGGGTCATCTATATCTTCCTCGCCCTGTTCGCGGTCATCACGTTCTATCTTCTGTGGTACGTCATCATCGGCGCGTTCTCCAACGGGCAGATGTACGCCTCGGGCGGCGTGTTTCTCATCCCCAAAGGATTCACCTTCGCCAATTTCGAGGTCATCTTTCAGGATAACGAATTCTGGATCGCCTTCCGCAATACGGTGTTCCGGACTGCGGTCGGTATCGTTGCGGAGCTGCTCTTCACGGCGCTCGTCGCCTATGCCATGACGAGCAAGCACCTCCGCTGCAAGAAGGCGTACTATTGGATCTTTATTTTCACCATGTTCTTTTCGGGCGGTATCGTCCCCATGTATCTGCTTCTCCGTATCCTCGGGCTGTACGATAAGTTTTGGGTATACATTCTCCCGTCCATATTCTCCGTCTACAACATGATCATCATCTCCAATTTCTATAAGGGCATCCCCGATAGCCTCTACGAGGCGGAGCTTGACGGCGCGGGCGAGCTGCGCATCTGGGCGCTCATCTATATGCCGCTTTCAAAGCCCGTGCTCGCTACGGTCGCGCTCTGGATCGCCGTCGACCATTGGAACAGCTATATGGGCACCATGCTCTATACGCAGGCGGGAGAGTGGACGATCACGCTGCAATACTATCTGAAGCAGCTCATCAACGAGGCGAGCGGGGTGAGCTCCGGTTCGGAGTATTCCGATCTCGTCACCGCCAAAACGATTTCTTACGCGGGCATCATCGTCGCGCTCATTCCCATCATGTGCGTGTACCCGTTTATCCAAAAACATTTCACGAAAGGGATCATGGTCGGCTCCCTCAAGGGCTGACAAAGGAGGAACACAATGCGTTTCGGAAAAAAGATCTTGTGCTGCGCGCTTGGCGCGCTGATGGCGGGGAGCATCACCCTTGCCGGCTGCAACAATTCGATCTTCGATTTCAGCGGCTATGAATATCCCGATTTTCCCTATGCGGACAGAGACGATACCATCGACAGCTGGACGCAGTGGGAGGACGGCGACATCGTGACCATCGATTGGTTCGTGGACAGCACGTCTTACTCGCTCCCGCAGGAGGGCTCTCTCGTCATGAACGAGATCCTGCGCAAAACGGGCGTGAAGATCAACTTCAAAAAGGCGACGACGAGCACGGGCGAAGAATTCGGGAACATGGTCGCGGGCAACGACCTTCCCGACGTGGTCTCCGTCACCTCCGGTATGGACGATCTCGTGAACAGCGGGAAGATCTTCCCCATCAACGGGCTTGCGGATCGCTGGGCTCCCTCGCTCTGGCGCAGGATCAACGAAGAGGGGGAAATGTACAATACCTACAAAAATAAGAAGGACGAGCTCTTTTACATCGTCAATAACTTCTACAACAGCAAGGAGATCGAGTCCTACCGCGAGCTCGGAGGGGATATCCTGCCCAACGACGGCGTCGTCGTGCGCAAGGACTATCTCGAGGCGTACTGCGCGCACAAGAAGGCGGAGGACGCCTCGTGGACGGACGCCGATATGGCGAATCCTGACGGGATCCTCGACTTCCTCGTATGGACGAAGCAGACCTACAACCTAAGCAACAGCAATCACTCCGTGCTGCTCTCCGCGTTCGACTCCAACGAAAAGAACGGCAGCCGCGGGATCCAAGTCCTCATGGAGTACTTCTCCTGCGCGGAGGAGGATGCAAACGGGAATTATGTTTACCCGCAGGCGAGCGCGAACTTTTTGGAGATGATGCAGTGGCTCAATGAACTGTACCGCAACAATCTGCTCACGTCGGGCTGCCTCGGCGCCACGCAGACGCAGATCAATCAGTATATTCAGACGGGCGAGCCCATCATGTACATCGGCAAGATGATCACGCCCTCGAGCTATTTCAGAAATTGGGAGATGAACCTCAACGGCAACAATCCCAAGGGAGAGGACGCCGCCTATGTGCCCATCATCTTCACCAACCGCAGCGGGCAGGTGCCGCAGCTTTCCTACCGTACTTCGGGCGAGCTCTTCACGATGGTCTCCTCCAACTGCGAGCGCCCCGACCGCGTGATCAAACTTCTCGATTATCTCTATTCCGAAGAGGGGCAGCGGCTGATCTATTACGGGATCGATACGGCGGATGACGCGGAGGACGGAACGTTCTTCTATACGACGCAGCCCGGCGCGACCGTCACGCTCGATAGCGGAAAACAATACGTCTACAAATACGGGCAGATGGATTACACGGAAGAAGTCAAAACGGCGTTTCAGACGAACGTCGAGAGCTACGGGATCTATTTCTGCATGTTCCTGTGCAATCCCATGTACGTCAATCTCACGAGCGTCAACGGCGGGCAGTTCAACAACTACCGCGACTATGTAAAATGGAATTCCCGCGGCGCGCTCATCCCGTATTCCTACGATAAGCGCGGATTTGAGTTCATGCTCGATACGTCTGACAGCCGGTATAAATCGAGCCTCACCACGCAGAGCAACATCCGTTCAAAGTGGTACAAGAAGTATGCGGAGATCATCGGTCTCGCTTCGGCGGACGAGGTCGCGGCGGAGATCGCCGATCTGCTCGAATGGTGCGAGAGCGCGGGTCTGAGCAACTATATCGCGTTCAACAACGATTGCTTCAAGGCGCATAAGGAGCGTTTGGGCATGCAGTACGCATGGGCGCCCAACGATCCCTCTTCCGACTATGCCGACCTGAAGATCGACTCCGTTTACGGCGATACTTCCTACTATAAGGAAGTCCCCGAATATATGAAAAATGCTGATTTATAGGAGCCATTTATGGAGAATATGAAAAAGATCATCATCGATACCGACATCGGTGACGATATCGACGACGCCTATGCGCTCGCCGTCGCCGTCAGAATGGGCTGTTTTGACATTCTCGGCGTGACGACGGTGTACCGCAACAGCCTGCAGCGCGCGAAGATCGCCTCTGCGCTGCTCCGCGCGATGGACAGGGGGGATATCGGCGTGTACGTCGGGAACGATTATCCGTATCGGGAAACCTTCTGCATCGAACCGTTCGAGGAGGCGCTGCCCGACGGCCGTCCCGTCATCCCGCATTACAGCGAGGCGTTCGGAAAAATGCCCGTATGCGGGCAGGCTGCGGCTGAGTTCATCGCGGAACAGGCGGAAAAATACCCGAACGAGGTCGTCGTCGTAGCGATCGGTCCGCTCACCAACCTTGCCGACGTCGCGCGGAAATATCCCGCGTCGTATGCCAAGATCGCGGAGATCGTGTGCATGGGCGGATCGTTCTCCAAGGAGCGCGCGGAGTGGAATATCCGCTGCGATCCGGAGGCAGCCGAAACCGTGCTCAGAGGGGGCGTCCCCATACGGTTCGTCGGGATCGACGTCACGGCGTATACATATTTGGACGAGGCGGATATCGGGGAGTTTTTATCCGAAAAGGACGAGGCGTTCTCGCTTCTCGGCGCCATGCTCCGGAAATGGATGGATACGCACCCCGGGCGCAAGCCCACCATGCACGACGTACTCACCGTCGCGGAAGTAAACGGAGGCTTTTGCAGCTATGCGCAGGGCGGGTTGGAGATCCCGCTGCAAGGACCTTACAGAGCGTATACGTTCCTCAGCGGACGCACGGGCGCTCCCGTCGTAACGTATGCGGTCGATCTGAACAGAACGGCGTTCATCGATTTTTTCAAAGATACGCTGTTTGGAACATCTAACGATCAAGGAGGAAAAAGATGAAGGCAAAATTTGTTTGCGTAGCGCTTTCTGCGGCGATGCTCGCGGCGGCAGGCATCTCGGTCGGATCATTCGGCGTTTCAGCGGAAGCGTCTTACCCGCTCATTTACGAGTCGGACGGCAAGCTCGAGGACAACGAGGAACTGAGCTATACGCTCCCGCAGGCGAAACAGGTCTCGGGGAATGCGCTTTCGCTCAGAGTGTTCCTCAAAAATACTTACGATTACAGCCTCCCCGTCAGTATCTCCGTCACGGCGGACGGAAAGGAATACGGTTGGAGCAAGACGACGGGCGCGGAGCAGGGGCTTGCCTATGCCTCGCCCGACGCCGAACAGGCGACGATCGCCACGCCCCTCCAATGGACTGCGGACGGCCTCGCGATCCCGTATATGTTCTATGGGGAGATCGTTCTTCCGTTCTCCGAGCTGAACAGCGGGGCGGGTGCGCAGATCGATTCTGTCTCCGAGATTTCCGTAACGGTCACGGCGGCGGCGAAAAGCAATTTCGCTTCGGGCGATTCGTGGCTTGCGGACGACGTGTGCCTCTATCTGTTCGACGTCTCCTGCGTGACCGTAGACAGCTCGGGCACCCTGAGCGGCAAGGAAACGATCGCCGATTTCAGAGAAGTCCCCGCCGCCGATGTGGCGCTCACGGCGCAGTCCGGCAGCGTCGTCGGGCAGCTGCGCAAAGCGACGGAGGAGGATCACAACGTGTTCCGCGCCTTCGTCACGCAGTACAATTCCGCGTGCCCCACGAAGGGCGATATGAAGATCGTGGAAAACTTCGAGCCTAACGGCACGGCGTTTTCCGCCGTGAGCGGCGAGCGCACCGCGGCGGAAGTCCTCAAAAAGTTCTATCTTTCCGGACAGGAGTCCGACTATGCCGTCGTCGCAGGCGGCAGGGAAGGGTCGGCGCTCTCCTACAACGTCGATTCGGGCGCGTACGACGCGGGCAAAAACTCCTATGCGGGTGTGCACTTCAACTTCGGGCGGCGCGAAGCCACCGATTGGTCGGGCGCGAACGGCATCACCGTGTATGTGGAGAACACTTCCGACCATCTTGCAAGCTTCGCATTGGAGATCTTTCAGTACAATCTCAAAACGGGGCGCCTCGAACAGTACAACCTCAACGACGTCGGTCAGCGCTATAAAACGCTGTATGCCTACAATGTGGAGACGGGCGAGGAGTTCTCCTACCATACCCAAACGTTCATGCGCGTACCCGCCAACTTCAAGGGATGGATCCGCATCCCGTTCTCGCAGTATGCGGCGCCCGCATGGTCTATGACGCCTGCATACGGCAACGAAGGCGTGCTCGATTTCGAGGCGAATCCCGTCGTCAAGATCTCCATCACCCGTCTGTTCAATGCCAATCTCGATATTGAGCTCATCATCGACGATATTGCCGTCTACTACGGAGATTTCAGCGTCGGCAATCTCTTTGACGAGAGCAAGCAGTCCATCCGCGACTGTATCGAAAACGGAAACGTTCCCGCCTGAGCAAGGCACGAAACAAGGAGGAAAGAATGAAAAAGTTACTTTGCGTACTGCTTGTCGGTCTTTTTGCACTCTCCATGACTGCCTGTGCGGGCGGGGAGAAAAAGCCGGACGACAATCCGCCCGGAGGCGACCCGCAGGAGACCTTTGAAGACAAGGTGTTCGACGGCATCGGCGCCGTGTTCGACGAGAGCCTCGGCTATTACAACGAGCAGCCCTCCGCGATACAGGAAGGTTCGACGCGTTGGCTTTTCTATACCCGCAACACGGTCAAATACGACAACACGACGGACAGCATCGCCGTGCGGAAGGGCACCTATTCGGGCGGCGAATGGAAATACGGCGATCCCGTGACCTGCATCACGACTTCGGAAAGCGGTTGGGACAGCGCGAGCGTGTTCAATGCCGACGTGGTAAAGGGCGCTTTCACCTACGGCGGGGAATCCTATTCCTATCTCATGGCGTACAGCGGGAGCGACAGAGCGGACCGCACCGACGCGGACATTGGCTTCGCGGTCGCCAAGGAGCCGGACGGCGCGTGGGTGAAGGTGGGCGACGAACCCTTCATCAAATTCACGAGCTCCGAGTGGGACAGCGTCGGGCTCACCTATTACCCCGGCGCGATCGAACCGAGCCTCGTCAGTTACGACAAGGCGGGCAAAGTGTACCTCTTCTATGAAGAGTCGGAAGTGTTCAAGAGCAATTACGCCTATGAGCTCGACTGCTCCGATCTCGACGCGATCAAAAAGGGCGGGCGCAAGGTCATAGAGCGCACGGGCATCAGCGATCTCGGAACGAGCAACCCGCTCCTCTACGGCGCAGATTACGCCTACGACCCCGATTCCAAGCTGCTGTTCGCCGCGCGGGAAGGGCGCACGACGGCGACTTCCGAGCCCAAGGTCGCGGACGAAGTTCAGATGCTCCGCTCTCCGATGGAGATCCTCAATACCATCGATCAGGGTATCGCGCAGGGCGAACCGCGCGTGTGGTGGGAATCCGTCGGCGATAAGATCGACGGCGACGCGACTGCCGATATGAACAATCCGGACAGGATATTCGGCTATACGAGGATCTTCTCGCCCTGCGTCGTCAGCAGCGAATACGGGTATCTGCTCGAATACGGCAGAGCCGAAGTGCTCTTCACCACGCAGGCGAACGACGGCGACGAGCGCCTTCCCGCAGACCGCGCGGACGCCTATAAATATTCTCAGATGATCCACTCGATGGAGATCACTTACTGAGGGAGAACGATCATGAAAAAGAGCAGCGTATTTCTTGCGGCGGTCATGGCGGTGTCGTTGTGCGTGCCTGCGGTCGGCGCGATCCCGTCGAAGGCGGCGGAAGAGGCGCCCGTGGTCGGGTTTTGGTCCACGGAAGCGGGCGTTACGGAACAGCCGATCGCAGAGGGCACTACGGAGACGTATGCCGAGAGCGACCGTAAGTGGCAGGGGCTTCCCACCATTGCCGTCACGCCGGGCGGGCGCATGTGGTGCGCATGGCAGACGGGCGACGCAATCGAGGGCTCGGAAGGTCCGAACAATTACGACGTGATGTATTACAGCGACGACAACGGCAAGACGTGGAGCGACGCCTATATGATTTGGGATGTGCCCGACGATTCCATCCGCCTCGCCGATCCGCGCCTCTTCTACGATCAGTTCGGAAAGCTGTGGCTCGTGCTCATCCGCGGCGGGCTCAAGGGTGCCTATGCCATTGAGATGAAGAATCCCGACTGCGAAACGCCCGAGGAGAATCTCGAAACGGGCGAGCCGATCAGTTGGCTGAAAGGTCCGCCCGCACACCGCCCGACTATCCTCTCCAACGGCTATTGGATCACGCCCGTCGAGGTGGATACGGACGCGCAGCAAACGTATATCTGCCGTCCCAACAACGAGGCGGGAAAATACCCGTGGACGACCACGACGACGCAGCCCGCAGTCACCGCGTATCCCGACAACAAGACGTACGGCGAGTCGCAGATCATCGAACTGACGGACGGGAGCCTGATGATGCTCTCGCGCCTGCCCAAAACGTGCGGCGGCGGGATGGAGATCTCTTACTCCTACGATTACGGCACAAATTGGACGCCCTATAAGGCGGATAACGGCGTGCCGTACATAACGCCGAGTTCCAAATTCCATATTCAGCGCCTTGAAAGCGGCGCGATCCTCATGCTCACGCACGCCACCACGGCGGACAGGGAACAGCTCGCGGCATACCTTTCTTACGACGACGGCAAGACGTATCCCTACATGCTCATGCTCGACGATACGGATATCCGCGGGAATTGGCGGGATTACGGCGTCAGCTATCCCGAGGCGGCGGCGCAGCAGGGCAAGAACGGCGAGATATACATCGTGTACGACGCAGGCAGATATGCGCTCAAAGAGATCCGCATGTGCGTTGTCACGGAAGAGGATATCAAGGCGGGCAAGCCTGTAACGCAGTATTGCAGGATGCGCGAACAGGTCAGCAAGTTGGGCGGGTATCTCGATTACGTCGATACGGAGGAGGATTACGAGCGCTATTTTACGGTGGAACCGGGCACCGAAAAGAGCGCCATCCTTGCGCAGCTCCCCGAAACCGTCACGCTGATCGGCGAAGACGGCTCCAAACTCACCCTTACGGGCGAGTGGGAGTGCCTCGACTACGCAAAGAACGTCGAGGGCAGCTATACCTTCACGTTTTCCGAGCAGGTCACGGGCAACGCGCAGGATCTTTACAGCCTGCTCAAAGCCTACGTCACGGTCGAAAAGGAGAAGGAGGAGCCCGCAGACCCTTCCGAGCCCTCCGAGCCTTCCGATCCGGATACGCCCGAAGAACCGTCCGATCCCGCGCCGAAGAATAACGGCTGGATCATCGGGGTATCGGTGGGCGGCGCGGTCGTCGTTTTGTGCGCGGTGACTGCGGCGGTCATCGCGATCAGAAAGAAAAAATCCGCTTCGCGGAAA
>DBGBVX010000099.1:0-19661 GCA_048370055.1 Candidatus Gallimonas sp.
CGCTCTTCTATGGTAAAATGGTGGTAGTTCATACAGATCTCCTTTGACGTAAATTGGTTTCGCAACTCTATTTTACCACAGATTTGTATGAACTACTTTTTTTCTCCCTCATCTGTTGCACTTAATAGTATAATTCACCTCCCGAATAAACAAGCGGCACAGCAATTTGCTGTGCCGCTTGTTGTACGAGCTTGTTTTACGATATAAAATATGTATCGGTCATACCATCGGAACGACGTTCACGATCACCTTTGCCGTTACGCCTTCCATGAGGCGGATCTCCGCGTCGAACATGCCCACCGTCTTGATGGCTTCCTTCGTCGAGATCTTTTTCTTATCGACTTCATAGCCCATTTCAAAGAGCGCGGCTGCGATCTGCGCCGTCGTGACAGAGCCGAATACGCGGCCGTTTTCACCCGTGCGGATGGAGAGGGTCACCTGTTTTCCGTTGAGTTCCTTCGCCTGTTCGCGGAGCGCCTTTTCGTTTTCCGCTTTATGGTATGCGTCCGCCGTGCGGCGCTGCTGCGCTTCGTTGATGCCGCTTGCCGTCGCAACTTCCGCAAGCCCTTTTTTGAGGAGGAAATTTCTGGCGTAGCCGTCCGATACCTCGATGATATCGCCTTTCTTGCCGCTGCCTTTCACGTCCGCCTTTAAGATAACTTTCATAGCTTACCTCCTGAGATACCTCTATTTTACAGGGAAAAAAGCTGTTTGTCAATGGCGTTTCCGATATTTTCGCGAATTTTACGCATACTGACGGCAGATAAGGAGGTAGCAATATGCAAAATGGTATCAACAGCGGCGTTTCCTGCGGGGTAACGGACTGCAAGTACAACCGCGACGGTATGCACTGCGAGCTTACGACCATTCATGTGGGCAACACGTGCGATTGCGAGCACTGCACCTGCTGCGACAGCTTCTGCAAGCGCGCCTGAACGCACACAGAAAGGGAGAGGGGAGACCCTCTCTTTTTTTATCGATCCCGCATAATCTCCTGCGCATGGCAAAGACTGCTTGTATGGCGTGCCGTACGCGCGGTGCGCTTTTCAGATATAGGTCCCTCCGCGCGCCGTGCGTACGGGAGGACTGCGGGAGGGGCTTCCGGCTCCTCCCAAACCATTTTTTGAGGGTATAGTCGGGGGCGCGCCGCACATATATTAAACAGATGAAAGGCTTTTTCAGGATCCTGTGGCGCGCGCTTCCGTATGCGCTGCTTGCGGCTGTGCTCGTCGCGGTCGTCTGCTACCCGCGGGCACGCGCGGCGGAAGGCGAGACGGCGCGCATCCTGCGCGTATGGAACGTCGATACATTTGAAGGCGGGAAGGGGTCGCGCACCGCCTTTTTGAAGCGCGCCGCCGCGCTTGCGGAGCGGGAACGGGAGGGGGTTCGCTATCTCGTCACGAGCGTCACGAAGGAGGGCGCGCTCGACGCGCTCAGCCGCGGGGAATTTCCCGACGTGCTCTCTTTCGGGACGGGGCTTCCGGCGTTCGCGGAGGAGTGCTTACCGCTCGGCGTGCGATTCGCGGGAGACGACCGCGCGCTCCCGTGGTGCCGCGGACAGTACTACCTGTTCTCGCTCACGGACGATTTTGAGGAGGCGGGAAGGGTCGCGGTCTCCGTCGGGGGAGAGAACCTCCCGTCGGTCGCAGCGTATTTTGCGGGCGTTACGGGGGAGGAGGTCGCCTCGCTTTCCGCGTACGTCGAATTTCTTGGCGGAGAATACCGCTATCTTCTCGGCACGCAGCGGGATAAGTGCCGTTTTGCCGCGCGCGGGGCGACCGTGTATGAAAAGCCCCTCGGCGGCTATTGCGATATCTATCAGTATGCGGCGGCGCTCTCGCGGGAGAACTACGACGACGCGCGGTTTTTTATTGAGACGCTGCGTTCGGAGGCGGTGCAGTGTCAGCTTTCCGATATCGGCATGCTCCCCGCGGCGGGCGCGGAGGGATATACCCTCGGGGCGTTCGCGGACGAGGAGACGGTCTCCGCATTGCTGAGCGCCGTGCGGGCGGGAGAACCGCGAAAAAATATAGAGAATTTTTTGAAAACCGTTTGAAATATACTGTGAAGTATGATAAGATAGTATAGGAGAAATTTTGGATATTGCCAAACACCTGCGGGAACGCTTTCCCCGCCTGCTACTCACGCAAGATTTTTCCTTTGCGCGGCATACGACGATCGGGTGCGGCGGCGTCGCCGCTGTCGCCGCGGAACCCGCCTTTGCGGAAGAGGCTGCCGAACTCCTCGCTTATCTCTGCTTTGAGAACATTCCGCACTGTTACCTCGGCGCGGGCGCGAACGTCCTGCCCGCGGAAGGGCGTTTCGAGGGTGTCGTCGTCCGTTTCCGCGCGCTTGACGCGCTGTATGCAGCGGGCACAACGGTGTATGCGGGCGCGGGCGTCACGGGCGGAAGGCTGCTTTCCTTTGCCGCGGCGAACGGCATCGGCGGATTCGAGCCGCTTTCGGGGATCCCGACCTCCGTCGGAGGCGGGATCGCGATGAACGCGGGGATCGCCGATCTGCATTTCGGCGACGTGACGGCGCGCGTGCTCGCCGTCGAAAACGGAAAGCTGCGAATTTTCTCGCATGCGGACTGCGAATTTTCCGTAAAAGAGAGCATATTTCAGCGCAAGATTGCCGTTTTGGGCGCGTATCTCATCGGAAAACGTTCCGACGCCGCCACGATCGCGGCGCAGTCGTGTTACTATCGCCGCCGCCGCGCGGCGCTCCCCAAGGGGCGCAGCATGGGCTGTACGTTCGTCAATCCGTCCGGCGTCTCCGCGGGCGAACTCATCGACCGCTGCGGGCTGAAAAATACGCAGGTGGGCGGGGCGCGCGTCTCGGATATCCACGCAAACTTTCTTCTCAACGAAGGCGGCGCTTCGGACGACGTACTTGCGCTCGCCGAACTCGTCAGGGCGCGCGTTTACATGCAGACGGGCATCCTTCTCAAAGAGGAGTTCCGCCGTATTCCTTAGGTTATCATTTTATACATATACATGAGAAGGTCGATATGAAACTCACGGCTGATTACCATACGCACACCGTCTATTCGGACGGGAAAAACACACTGCTTGAAAATTTCAGACAGGCGAAACAAGTCGGGCTCAGCGCCATCGGGTGCACGGAGCACGGCTTTTCGCATGTATTTTTCGGGCTGCGCCGCAAAAACTTGCCGCAGTACGTCAAAGAGCTGCGCGCGGCGGAGGCGGAAACGGGCGTGAAGGGGCTCTTGGGACTTGAAAACAACCTTCGCGGCATTTCGGGACTCTGCGACTTCACCGAAAAGGACTTTGAGCTCTTCGATCTCTACGTCATGGGCATCCATGTGCTTGTTGACTTCGAGAAGATGCGCGACAGCAAGCTCGGCGTCGGAAGCCTCATCCGCACCAAACTGCACGCCAAACCTTCCAAGAGCCTCGTAAAGTACACGACGCAGGCATATATCAACGCTATAAAGCGCAATCCGATCGATATCCTCGCGCATATCAACTACTGCTGTTTTTCCGATCCCGTCGAGGTCGCCAAAGCGTGCCGCGATTACGGCACGTATCTTGAGATCAGCTCCAAAAAGCAGCACCTTACCGACGAACAGCTCGCCGCCGTCGCGGATACGGGCGTGCGCTTCGTCGTCAATTCCGACGCGCATTCCATCGACCGCATTGGGGATACCCGCCTTGCGGAGGAGCAGATCGCCCGCGTGGGCGTGCCGCTCAACCGTATCGACAACATCGACGGGCGCCTGCCCGATTTCCGCCTTGCGCGTTGGAAAAAGGAACACGCATAAAAGGGGGAGCCGCAATGAACTTCACGGGCGAGATCAAGCGCGATCTTCTCGCGCATTTTCCCGCGGGGAAGGCGGGCGCGGCGGCTGCGCTTGCTGCCATCCTCTCCACATGCGGGAGCCTGAAAGGGGACGGCTTTGAAGTCGTCAGCGAAAACGAGAAGGTCGCCGAATATTTTCTCCGCCTGTTGGAGGTGTTCGACGTCCGTCCGGAACTGACGGGCGTCTCTCAGGATCCCAAGCGCAAGCGGGACAAGCTTGCGTTTTCCTGCACGGGGGAGGACGCGCGCCGCATCATCTCTATGACCCGCTCGCTGCGGGAGCACCTTGCCGAAGATGAACAGGCGGCGCTCTGCTATCTCCGCGCGGCGTTTTTGGGCGGTGGGAGCTGTACGCTCCCCAAGGACGGCTTTTCCACGGGCTATCATTTCGAGTGCGTTTTCTCTTCGCGCACCCGCGCCGAAGAGTACTGCGAACTGCTCTCCGCGTTCGAGCTCTTCTGCAAGTTGGTGCCGCGCGGAGAAAAATACGTCTGTTACGTCAAGAGCCGCGAGGCGATCTCTGATCTGCTCTCCGTGCTCGGCGCGGAGAGCGCGCTGAAAAAACTCGAGGCGGTTTCGGCGCGCCGCGAAGCGAGCAACAACGAAAACCGCATTCAGAACTGCATCGCGGGCAACGCCGATAAGGCTGCGATCGCCTCCGCCGCGCAGACGTTGGCGGTCTCCACGCTCAAATCGGAGGGGAAGCTTGCGCTGCTTTCCGAGGAACTGCGCGAGACTGCCGAGGCGCGCCTTCTGCATCCCACGCTCTCGCTCTCCGAGCTCGCGGCGCTTCTCGGCATGAGCAAGGGCGGGCTCAATCACAGGATGAGAAAACTCATGAAACTTTACGAGGAAACCAGATCATGACGGATTTTGTACATCTCCATCTTCATACCGAATACAGCCTTCTCGACGGCGCGGTGAAAGTGGACGATCTCGTCCGCCATTGCAAGGAAAACGGCATCGACACCGTGGCGGTCACCGATCACGGCAACATGTATGCTTCGCTCAAATTTGCCGAAAAATGCAAGAAAAACGGCATCAAATACATCATCGGGTGCGAGTTTTATGTGGTGGACGACTACCGCGAGCATATCGATCAGCACGCCGACCACCTCATCCTCCTCGCCAAGAACAAGGCGGGGTACGTCAACCTCGTACAGCTCGATTCGCTCGCCTTTGTGGACGGCTATTATTACCGCCCGCGCATCGACTATACCGTCCTCAAAGAGCATACCGACGGCGTCATCTGCCTTTCGGCGTGCCTTGCGGGGCGCATCCCGCGCTATCTCATGGCGGGGGAATACGACAAGGCGAAGGCGTTCGCGCTCGAGATGAAAGAGGCGTTCGGCGAGGATTTTTATATCGAGATACAGGATCACGGCATCCCCGAGCAAAAGCAGATCCTTCCGCTTCTTGTGCGCCTCGCGCGGGAGACGGGCATTGAACTTGTCGCCACCAACGACGTGCACTACCTCAAAAAAGAGGATTGGGAGATGCAGGACGTTCTGATGTGTATTCAGACGAAGCGCACGCTCGACGATCCCTCCCGCATGAAGATGCAGACGCACGAGTTCTATATGAAATCGGGCGACGAGATGGCGGCGCTCTTTCCCAATCTTCCCGACGCCATCGCAAACACGCGCGTCATCGCCGATAAGGTCTCCGAAACGGATACGCCCTTCAACTTAAAAGATAACGGCTCGCCCGTCTACGATAAGTCGCTCATCCCGCTGTATACGGCGGACGACGGCACGCCTTCGCCCGAATATCTGAGAAAACTCACGATGGAAGGGCTCCCCAAGCGCTACGATCCCGTCACCGACGAGATCATGCAGCGCGCGGAATACGAGCTCGGCATCATTATCAAGATGGGCTTTGCCGACTACTTCCTCATCGTGTGGGACTACATCAATTGGTCGCGCCTTCACGGCATTCCCGTGGGGCCCGGGCGCGGCTCGGGCGTCGGCAGCATCGTCGCGTACGCCATTGGCATCACCAACGTCGATCCGCTCCGCTACGATCTTCTCTTCGAGCGCTTCCTCAACCCCGACCGCGTCTCCATGCCCGACTTCGACGTCGATTTCTGCACGGCGCGAAGGGGCGAGACCATCGAATATGTCCGCCGCCGCTATCACCCCGAGAACGTCGCGCAGATCGTCACGTTCGGTACGCTTGCCTCGCGCGCGGTCATCAAGGACGTGGGGCGCGTCATGAGCGTTCCCTATTCGGATACCGACCGCGTCACCAAACTCATGGACGGCAAATCGACCATCCGCGAGCTCTTGGGGCTGAACATCGAAAAATGCCGCAAAAAGGTCGCCGAAACGGAGAACGATCCCGACGCGCACGACGAGGCGGTGAAAAAGCTTGCCGATCAGGAGAGCAAGCGCAACACGGAATTTATTCAGATCTACGAATCGGACGAGCAATTAAAGCGCGTCATCGATATGGGGCTCAAACTCGAGGGCATGCCGCGCAACACTTCCATGCACGCGGCGGGCGTCGTCATCTGCCGCAAAAAGATCGCCGATAACGTTCCGCTCTCCCGCAACGGAGAGGACGTGACCACGCAGTTCGACATGAAGGAAGTGGAATCCATCGGCATGCTCAAGATGGACTTCCTCGCCCTCACCACGCTCACCGATATCAAAAAGACGCTCGACTATATCAAAGAAGATACGGGTGAAGAGATCGTATTCGGGCAGGAGTGCAACGATCAGGGCGCATATCAGCTCATCGCGGAAGGGGATACCGACGCGGTGTTTCAGCTTGAACAAGGGGGTATGAAGCGGTTTATGAAACAGCTTCAGCCCACCTGCCTTGAAGATCTCATCGCGGGCATCTCGCTCTACCGCCCGGGCCCCATGGATTTCATTCCTACATACCTGAAAAACAGGGCGGATCCCGAGCACATCAGCTATCTCACCCCGCAGCTCATTCCCATCCTCGAAAAGACGTACGGCGTCATCATCTATCAGGAGCAGGTCATGCAGATCTTTCAGAATCTTGCAGGCTACTCGCTCGGGCAGGCGGATCTTGTCCGCCGCGCCATGGCAAAAAAGCACCGCTCCGAACTGATGGCGCAGAAGGATAAGTTCATTTACGGCGATATCGATAAGGGCGGCAACATCGCAGGCTGTATCTCGCGCGGGATCCCGCCCGAAGTGAGCGCCGAGCTCTTCGCGCAGATGGAGAGCTTCGCCTCGTACGCCTTCAACAAATCGCACGCGGCGGCTTACGCCGTCGTCACCTATCAGACGGCGTATCTCAAAAAGTATTACCCGAAAGAGTTTTTGGCGGGCGTTTTGAACAACCGCATCGACAAGATCGACGAGATCGCAAAATACGTCGTCTACATGAAGGAGAAGAACATCGCCGTCTACCCGCCCGACGTCAACACCTCCAAGGCGTACTTCTCGGTGCAGGGGAAGGGGCTGCGGTTCGGGCTCTGCGCGCTCCGCGGCGTCGGGATCGGCGCGATGGAGAAGGTCATCGAGGAGCGCGAGCAAAACGGAAAGTTCAAGAGCTTTGAGGATTTCCTCATGCGGTGCACCAAATTCATCAACAAAAAGATGGTCGAAAGCCTCATCTTCGGCGGCGCGTTCGACTCGATGGGGATGAAACGCGCGCAGTACCACGCCGTCTATGAAGACCTCATGCGCCGCATCGCCGCCATCGACAAGCAGAAGGCGAGCGCACAGATGTCGCTCTTCGGCGACATCATCGCCGAGGAGGCGCCCAAGGCGTCCTATCCCAACATCCCCGAATGGAGCACCGCCGAACTTCTCTCCAAGGAAAAATCGGTGCTCGGCGTCTATGTCAGCGGGCACCCGTTCGGCGCCTACGCCTCGCATTTTACCGACTGCACTTTCCATACGGGACTTTTGGCGGATTTTGAAGAGGACGAGGAGACGGGCGACAGGACGTATCATCAGATCAAAGCGGGCGATCAGGTGACGATGGGGGGCATCGTCGCGGGCGTCAAAAAGATCAACACCCGCGCCGGCGCGATCATGGCGTTCATCACCATCGAAGATCTGTACGGGAGCGTGGAATGCCTTGCCTTCCCGCGCGTCTACGAAAAGATCAAACCGCATTTGCGGCAGGACGCCGTCGTGCGGATTTCGGGCAAGATCGATATCCCCTCCGAAAAGCTGCCGAGCATTATCCTCGATCATCTCGAAGAATTTACCCCGCCCGAAGAAAAACCCGCCGCCGAGGAGGCGGCGCCCGCCGAACGCCCGCAGGTGCTTTGGCTGGACGCCCGCTCCCTTCCCGAAGAGGATTTTGAAGAGCTTCTCGAGACGATCTCCGCCTACGAAGGCGACGTCCGCACGAAGATCTTGCACGGCGGGAAGCGCTACGAATTTTCTGTGCGGCTCTCCCGCGCGCTCACGGCGGAATTAAGAACGTTCCTGCCCGAGAGCTGCGTGAAACTTGTGTAAAGTTCACAAAATTCTTTTCGGACTGACAGAAGAAATATCCGGAAAGACAGGAAAAACAACGGCTGAAAAAGCACATCCTGTATGCAAATGCAACTTGACAAAATTTTCCCGAAAAAAGTACAGAAAACCTCTTTCCATTTCGGGAAATTTTTGATATAATGGCACAGAACGCAAAAACGCTATGCAGAAATACGGAGGTTGTTGAATGAAACGAATCGGACTTTTGACGAGCGGCGGCGATGCGCCCGGCATGAATGCGGCGATCCGCGCGGTGGTCAGAACGGCGATCTATTTCGGTATGGAAGTGTACGGGATCGAGCGCGGTTACGCGGGGCTGATCGAAGATCAGATGATGCCCATGGAGATGCGCTCCGTTTCCGATATCGTGCAGCGCGGCGGCACCAAGCTAAGAACGGCGCGGTGCCTCGAAATGCTCACGGTAGACGGGCAGAAACAGGCGGTGGCCACGCTCGAGCGCCGCGGCATCGAGGGGCTCGTCGTCATCGGCGGCGACGGTTCCTTCCGCGGGGCGAAGTGCCTTACGGAGGACTACGGGATCCCGACCATCGGCATCCCCGGGACCATCGACAACGATCTTGAGTATACCGACTACACGCTCGGGTTCGATACGGCGGTGAATACCTGCCTTGAGGTCATCAACAAGCTGCGCGATACCATGAATTCGCACGAGCGGATTTCCGTCGTGGAAGTCATGGGGCGGCACTGCGGCGACATCGCGCTCTATGCGGGCATTGCGTCGGGCGCGGAGATCATCGTCGTTCCCGAGATCGCCTATAATATGGACGATATCGTCATGCGCATCAACCGTTCGCGCGCCAACGGCAAGCACTCGAACATCATCATCGTTGCCGAGGGCGTGACGACCGCGGAAAAGTTCGCCCGCGAATTGCAGGAAGTCACTACCTATTCCGTGCGTTCCTCCTGCATCGGGCATATGCAGCGCGGCGGTTCGCCTTCGATGGCGGACAGAATGCTCGCGGCGCAGTTCGGCAACAAGGCGGTGCGCCTCCTCAAAGACGGCATCGGGAACCGCGTCGTCGGCATCCACAAGAACGAGATCATCGATATGGACATCATCGAAGCGGTATCCATGAAGAAGAAGTTTAACTACGAACTCTACGAAACGCTTCAGATGATCTCCATGTAAAAAGCGGGCTCTGTTCCCGAAAATATAAAAAAGAGCGAATTTTCTGCAAAATTTTCCGCCTCGCCTCTTGAATTTTTCCCGAAAAGATACTATAATAATTTTACAAAGTGAAAAATTTTCAGTTTTGGATTTTCTGCTTTGATCGGATCGACCCTCTCCGCGCCCTGCGGAGAGGTATGAGGGGGACCTGTTTAAGATGATTTTAACAGTATGCATGAGCCCGAGCGTGGATGTCACCATCGAGCTTGATCAGTTGAACGTGGGGAAGGTGAATATCGTCAAGAACAAGACGCTTTCTTTCACGGGCAAGGCGCTCAATGTTGCCATCGGCGTATCCCGTTTGGGCGCCGAGGCGTATGCGACGGGTTTTATGTATAACGAGAACGGCGCAATGTTCGAGCGCGCGCTCGATAAAGAGGGCGTTCCCTTTGCGTTCGTTTGGAACAGCGGGCGGGTGCGCGAGAACTACAAGTGCATCGATAAGCGCTCCATGCTCACCGAGATCAACGACGTGGGCGGACAGGTCGCTTCCGAAAAGCTCGGCGAGCTCTCGCATATGATCCGCAATCTCTCCTCGCGTTCGGATGTGACCGTTATTTCGGGCGGGCTGCCGCGCGGCGTGGACGCGAGTTATTACCGCGAGATCTTCCGCTGCGTCGATCCCAAGTCGCTCCGCATTGCAGATACCGAGGGCGCGAAGATGTTCGCCGCGCTCGAGGCGGGCATCGACCTCGTAAAGCCAAATCTTGAAGAACTCGAGGAGACGCTCGGGAGGGAATTCCGCGATAAGGACGATATGCTCGCGGGCTGCCGCGAGATCCTCAACCGCGGGGCGAAGATCGTGCTTCTCTCCCTCGGGAAGGACGGCGCCGTCATCACCAACGGCACAAAGAACTATTATTGCAAGAGTATCAACGTTGCGGTAAACTCCACGGTCGGCGCAGGCGACGGCATGGTCGCAGCCGCTGCCGTCATGCTGCAGCAGGGGGCGGACCTTCCCGATATCCTGCGCGCCGGCGTTGCGGCGGGTACTGCAACGGTCACGACGTTTGAGACCATTTCCTTTACGCGGAACAAGTACGAGGAGATCTTGCAGAGTCTGAACGTCACGGAGTTCTGATATGATCGAAATGGGGACGCTCCGCCGCGACGCCGAAGTCGAGGCGATCATGGAGATGTCCGAAAAACAGATCGAAGCGCTCGGGTTCACCGAACACTCCCGCCGTCATGCCGGCATCGTGAGCAAATGGTCGGGGGAGCTTCTGCGCGAGCTCGGAAAGGACGAATCCCGCATACGACTCGCCGAGATCGCGGGATATCTGCATGATATCGGCAACTGCATCAACCGCAAGGATCACGCGCAGTCGGGCGCCATCCTCGCCTATAAGATCCTCACCCGCCTCGGTATGCCGTTTTCCGACGCCGCCGAGATCATGATGGCGATCGGCAATCACGACGAGCAGTACGGTCAGCCCGTTTCGGATATTTCCTCCGCGCTCATCATTGCGGACAAGGCGGACGTGCACAAGAGCCGCGTCAAGAACACCATCAACGATGTGTTCAAGGCGAATATCCACGATCGGGTCAATCTCGCCGCCGAGCGTTCCTTCGTCAAAGTGGAGGACGGGGGAAAGACGATCGCGCTCCATATCGAGATCGACACCGCGATCTGCTCGGTGATGGATTATTTCGAGATCTACTTCGGCAGGATGCAGCTCTCGCGCAAAGCCGCGGAGTTTTTGGGCTGCAAATTCTCGCTCGTGATCAACGGCGTTGCGCTTTTGTGAGGGCGGGAAAGACGCTCCCGAAAGAGTATCCCGTGAAAAAATGCGCCTTTGCGTTTCACGCGCAGAATATGACAAAATTTGCCATAACCACAAGATATAGTATCAAAGAAAAAAATTTTTCCCAAAATCTTGTGGCAGACCCTTGACAAATTCATAGATATGGTGTATGATAGTAGCGTTCCCTTTTGAGGGAGCGCTTTTCTTTCCCGCTTTTGGGAGAGATGCGCAGGAAAAGGAGCAGAGAGTTATGAAGATCATCAAGCGCAACGGTACGGAAGTCGCATTCGATATCGACAAGATCCTGAATGCGATCCGCAAGGCAAACAACGAAGTCAGCGAGGGGAACCGCCTCAAAGAGAAGCAGATCGAGCTCATCGCGAGCAGGGTAACGGCGCTCGCGAACGATCTCAACCGCGCGGTAAACGTGGAGGAGATTCAGGACTTCGTCGAAAATCAGATCATGGATCAGAAGGCGTTTGCCGTCGCGCGGAAGTACATCACTTACCGCTATTCCCGTGCGCTCGTGAGAAAGTCGAACACGACGGACGCGCAGATCCTCACGCTCATCGAGTGCAACAACGAGGAAGTCAAGCAGGAAAATTCCAACAAAAATCCCACCGTCAATTCGGTGCAGCGCGACTATATGGCGGGCGAGGTCTCCAAAGACCTTACGCGCCGCATCCTGCTGCCGCCCGATATCGTGCAGGCGCACGACGAGGGGCTCATCCATTTCCACGACGCCGACTACTTCGCGCAGCATATGCACAACTGCGACCTTGTCAACCTCGAGGATATGCTTCAGAACGGCACGGTCATTTCGGGTACCTTCATCGAGAAGCCCCATTCCTTTTCCACGGCGTGCAACATCGCAACGCAGATCATCGCGCAGGTCGCCTCCAATCAGTACGGCGGGCAGAGCATTTCGCTCACGCATCTTGCGCCCTTCGTCGACATCAGCCGTCAGAAGATCTTGAAGGACGTGCGCGAAGAGTTCGCGAGCGTCGGCGTCTATGACGAGGCGCACGTCGCCGCCGTCGCGGAAAAACGCCTCAAGGCGGAGATCGCAAAGGGGATTCAGACCATTCAGTATCAGGTCGTCACGCTCCTGACCACCAACGGGCAGGCGCCCTTCGTCACCGTGTTCATGTATCTCGGGGAGGCGCGCAACGAGCAGGAGAAAGCCGACCTTGCGCTCATCATCGAAGAGACGCTCAATCAGCGCATCAAGGGCGTCAAGAACGAGTCGGGCGTATGGGTGACCCCCGCGTTCCCCAAGCTCATCTATGTGCTCGAAGAGGACAACGTGCGCGAGGGGAGCAAATATTGGTATCTCACCGAGCTCGCCGCAAAGTGCACGGCAAAGCGCATGGTGCCCGATTATATCTCCGAAAAGAAGATGCTCGAGTACAAGATCGATAAAAACGGCGAGGGGCATTGCTACACCTGCATGGGCTGCCGCAGTTTCCTCACGCCCTATGTGGATGAAAACGGTAAGCCCAAGTATTACGGCAGATTCAATCAGGGCGTCGTGACCATCAACCTTGTGGACGTGGCGCTTTCCTCGGGCAAAGATGAAAAGAAGTTCTGGCAGATCTTCGATGAGCGCCTCGAGCTGTGCTATAAGGCGCTGATGTACCGCCACAACCGTCTGAAGGGCACGCTCTCCGACGCGGCGCCCATCCTTTGGCAGTACGGCGCGCTCGCGCGCCTTAAAAAGGGCGAGACCATCGATAAACTGCTCTACGGCGGATATTCCACCATCTCCCTCGGCTATGCCGGTCTGTATGAGTGCGTCAAGTACATGACGGGCAAGAGCCACACCGACGAGGAGGCAAAACCCTTCGCGCTCGCCGTGATGCAGCACATGAACGACAAGTGCAGGGAATGGAAGGCGAAAGAGAATATCGACTTCTCGCTGTACGGAACGCCGCTCGAGAGCACCACTTACAAGTTCGCGAAATGCCTGCAAAAGCGCTTCGGCGTCATCGAGGGCGTCACGGACAAGAATTATATCACGAACAGCTATCACGTGCACGTCACCGAGCCGATCGACGCGTTCACCAAGCTCAAATTCGAAAGCGAGTTTCAGCAGCTCTCGCCGGGCGGCGCGATCTCCTATGTGGAAGTCCCCAACATGCAGGACAATATCCCCGCGGTGCTCGCCGTCATGCAGTATATTTACGACAATATCATGTACGCCGAGCTCAACACCAAGAGCGATTACTGTCAGGTGTGCGGTTACGACGGCGAGATCCAGATTGTGGAAGATGAGGACGGAAAGCTCGTTTGGGAGTGCCCGCACTGCCATAACCGCGATCAGACGAAGATGAACGTTGCCCGCCGTACCTGCGGCTACATCGGAACGCAGTTTTGGAATCAGGGCAGAACGCAGGAAATCAAAGACAGGGTTTTGCACCTTTAATGAACTACGCAGAGATCAAAAAAACGGATATCGCAAACGGAGAGGGGGTTCGCGTCTCCCTCTTCGTTTCCGGTTGCAGGCGCGGCTGCAAGAACTGCTTCAATAAGATCGCGTGGGATTTCTCTTACGGGAAACCTTTCACCGAGGAAGTGGAGGAGGAGCTCCTTGCGGCGCTCTCTCCCGACTATATTGCGGGGCTCACGCTCCTCGGGGGCGACCCGATGGAGCCGGAAAATCAGCGCGCGCTCCTGCCGTTCGTCAAAAAAGTGCGCGCCCGCCTGCCCAAGAAAAACATTTGGTGCTATACGGGCTATACCTATCAGGCGGGGGAGATCGCCGAACCGCAGGCGAACTGTGAAGTCACGCGCGAATTGATCTCGCTTTTCGACGTGCTTGTAGACGGGCGCTTCGTCGAGGAACTCAAAGATATCCGCTTGAAGTTCCGCGGCTCTTCCAATCAACGCGTGATCGACGTAAAGCGCAGTTTATCGGAGAATAACGTAGTACTATATCTGACATAATACTTATGAAAAAAGATGAAAAGCGGGGAAAACCCGCTTTTTGCGTACGCTGTCGCCAAAATATTGACGGAAGCGCGTCGCTATGGTATAATGAGCACGAGTTTGAAAAACAAACGGAGGAAAACGCAATATGAATAAACTGCAGTTGAAGCGCTATGCAAAACTTCTTGCAAAGGTGGGCGTTAACGTGAAAAAGGGGCAATGGGTCATCGTCAACGCCGGACTCGATCAGCCGGAGTTCGTGGAGTGGGTCGTCGAAGAACTCTACCGCGCGGGCGCAGGCAAGGTCACGGTGGAATGGTCGCATCAGCCCGTTACAAAACTCAAATATAAATATGAAAAGGAAGAAGTGCTCGCCAACGTCATGAAATGGGAAGTCGAGCGCATGGAGACGTACACGAAGGAGCTTCCCGCCATGCTGCATATCATCTCCGAGGATCCCGACGGCCTCGCGGGCATCGATCAGGGGAAATTTACGCGCGCACGCATCGGCAGGATGAAGGTGCTCAAGCCGTACAACGACGCGATGGAAAACAGATACCAATGGTGTATCGCCGCCGTTCCCGGCAAGGCGTGGGCGAAGAAGGTATTTCCCTCCATGCAGGTCAACCGCGCGGTGGAGGCGCTGTGGGACGCTATTTTGAAGGCGTCGCGCGCGGACGGCACGGATCCCGTGCGCGAGTGGGCGCGCCATAACGACGAGATCGGCGGCAGATGCGACTATCTCAACCGCCTCGGGCTCGTCTCTCTTGAATACAAGGCGGGCAACGGCACCGATTTCAAGGTCGGGCTCATCCCCGAGGGGCTCTTTGCCGGCGGCGGTGAAAATACGCTCAGCGGCAGATACTTCAATCCTAATATTCCCTCGGAGGAGATCTTCACTTCGCCCAAGGCGGGCGACGCGGAGGGGATCGTGTACGCCACCAAGCCGCTCTCCTATCAGGGTGAACTCATCGAGGATTTCTCCGTGCGGTTTGAGGGCGGAAAGGTCGTCGAGGTGAAGGCGAAAAAGAATCAGCACCTCCTCGAAAAGATGATCGCCATGGACGAGGGCGCCTGCATGCTCGGCGAGTGCGCGCTGATCGCCGACGATTCTCCCATCAACAACGCGGGCATCCTCTTCTATAACACGCTGTTCGACGAGAACGCGAGCTGCCACTTGGCGCTCGGGCGCGGGTTCACCAATCTTGTGCGCGGCTATGAGAACAAAACGCAGGAAGAACTGCACGCCATGGGGATCAACGACAGTATGATCCACGTCGACTTTATGATCGGCTGCAAAGATCTCGAGATCACGGGCGTGACCGCAAAGGGCGAGCGCGTCGCCATTTTCAAGAACGGAAATTGGGCGTTCTGAAATCACCGAATATAATTTTCACCCGCGTGCGTTTGATTTTCTGCGCACGCGGGTATATAATGTAGGATAGAAAACAAGAGGTATTTGGCATGATCAAGGTAGATATTTTTTCGGGATTTTTGGGCGCCGGCAAAACGACGCTCATCAAGAAACTCATCCGGGAAGTATACAAGGGCGAAAAGGTCGTACTCATCGAGAATGAATTCGGCGAGATCGGCGTTGACGGCGGATTTCTCCAAGACGCCGGTATTCAGATCACCGAAATGAATTCGGGCTGTATCTGCTGCACGCTCGTGGGCGATTTTGCAAAGGCGCTCAGGGAAGTCGCGGAAAAGTATGCGCCCGACCGTATCGTCATCGAGCCCTCGGGCGTCGGCAAACTCTCCGATGTCATCCGCGCCGTTCAGCGCGCGGGCGTGGAGGGCGCGGCGCTCAACGCCTTCTGCACCGTCGTCGACGCAAAAAAATGCAAGATGTATCTGAAAAATTTCGGCGAATTTTTCCTCGATCAGGTGGAGAATGCAAGCTGCATCGTGCTTTCGCACACGGGAGACGAGAAGAAGGTCGCGGAGGCGGTATCGCTTTTGCGCGAGCATACGGATGTGACCATCGTCACGACGGATTGGTCGGAACTAAAAGGCGCGGATATCCTTGCCGCCATTGAAAAGAAAGACAGCCTCGCCGCCGAGCTCGAGCGCCTTGCACATGAAACGCACGAGGAGCACGAGCATTGCCATCACCACCACGACGATGACGACGAGGAGCATGAGCATTGCCATCATCACCATGACGATGATGACGAGGAGCACGAACATTGCCATCACCACCATGACGATGATGACGAGCATGAGCATTGCTGCCACCATCATCACGACGGCGAGGAACATGAACATCAGCACCATGCCGACGAGGTGTTTACGAGTTGGGGCGTTGAGACGGGAAAGACCTTCACGAAGGAAGCGCTTGAAAAAAAACTCGCGGCGCTCGGTTCGGGCAAGTACGGTCAGGTGCTCCGCGCGAAAGGCATTGTAGACGGCGGGGATGTATGGTATCACTTCGACTATGTTCCCGAAGAGGCGGATGTACGCACGGGCTCTGCCACCGTTACGGGAAGGCTGTGCGTGATCGGCTGTAAGCTCGACGAAGCCGCGCTTGAGAATTTGTTTTTAGGGTAAGCCATGCAGGAACAACAGGAAATCCCCGTCTATCTCTTTCTCGGGTTTTTGGAATCGGGAAAGACGAAATTTATTCAGGAGACCTTTGAGGACGAGCGGTTCGACTCGGGCGAGCGCACGCTCCTGCTCGTGTTGGAAGAGGGCGAAGAGGAGTACGATACTTCCCGCTTTGCCGTGCGCGATTTCGAAGTGGCGTTTCTCGATCCCGAGGAACTGACGCTTGAAAAACTTGAGGCGTTGCAGGAAAAATACCGCATTGAGCGCGTGTGCGTCGAATACAACGGCATGCTCGAGCTGCAGAAGTTTTTCGACGCCATGCCGGACGGATGGGCGATCGCGCAGGTCATGACGTTTTTTGACGCGACCACTTTTCTGCAATACAACGCAAACATGCGTCAGCTCGTCTATGATAAAGTACAATACGCCGATATGGTCGTATTCAACCGTTTCCGCGGCGAATATTCCAAAGAGGAGTTCCATAAGATCATCCGCGCCATGACGCGCCGCCCCGGGATCGTCTACGAATATCTCGGCGGCAAGGCGGAATACGACGAGATCGTCGATCCGCTCCCGTACGATATCGACGCGCCCGTCATTGAGATCGAAGATAAGGATTACGCATTTTTCTACCGCGATCTTGTGGAGGAGACGGATAAATATCGGGGCAAGACCGTGCGGTTCAAGGGGCTCGTCGCCGTCGATAAAAAGATGAAGCCCGGGACCATCGTCGTCGGGCGGCATATCATGACGTGCTGCGAGGCGGATATCGCTTACAGCGGGCTTGTTTGCCTGCACACCGTCAACCTTCCTTTTCGTACGCGCGATTGGGTGAAGCTTACGGCGAAGATCGAGATCGGCTATCATCCGATCTACGGGCAGAAGGGCCCCATCCTTCGGGCGAGCAAGATCGAGTATACATCCCCGCCCGAACAGGAGCTCGCGACCTTTTACTGACGCCGCATTTGCATGCACGGACGAAAAAATTCGCATATTTATGAAAAAAATGTCGCGCAAAGCGGCATTTTTTCTTTTTTCGATATTTACAATTTTGCAGATCCATGATATAATAATATTGTAACAATGGGGAGGCGAAGTGATGAAAAAGTTGGTCGTATATTATTCGCTGAGCGGAAATACGCGCGCGGTCGCAAGGCGTATCGCGCAGACGCTGCGCGCCGATCTGATGGAGATCCGCACGATAAAGACGTATCCCGACGATTACGACGTACTCGTCAGTCTCGGCGAAAAGGAAGTAAAGAGCGGATATATGCAGATCGCGCCGCTCACATTCGACGCGAACGCCTATGATACGATCGTCATCGGTACGCCCGTGTGGTGGTATACGTTCGCGCCCGCCGTCAAAAAATTTATGTCCACCGTAAAATGGAAGGGGAAAAAGGTATATCCGTTCGCGACGAACGGCGGCGAACTCGGTCACACGCCAAGCGATTTCAGAAAGGCGCTCCGCGGCGCGACCGTCTCGCCCGTTTTAAGCGTTCGCTTTCAGGATGGCGTGCAGGTCACGGAGGAGGGCGACGTCAGGGAATGGGTCGCCGAGATCAAATGATACCCGAAGAACTCAAAAACAGGCTTGAAGCGTCCTACGGGGCGCTTTTTTCCGATATTTTGAAAGGATTTGGCGCAAAGCGCGCCGTAACGTTGCGCGCCAATACGCTCAAAACAAGCGCGGAACGCGTTGCGGCGGTGCTTTCGGAGAACGGCGTCGCGTTTGAACGCCCCGCATGGTATCCGGAGGCTTTCGTCCTCCCGTCCGCCGCCGAGGAGGACGTTCGTCGCCTGCCGCTCTATGCGGACGGCGAGATCTATCTGCAGAGCCTCTCGTCCATGCTCCCGCCGCTCGTGCTCGCGCCGCAGGCGGGGGAGAACGTGCTCGATATGACCGCCGCCCCGGGCGGAAAGACGACGGAGCTTTTGGCGTTCTCGGGCGGAAAAGCGCTCATCACCGCGTGCGAGCGGAACGCTGTCCGCTTTGAGCGCATGCAGTTCAATCTTGCGCGGCAGGGCGCCGCGCGCGTCAACGCGGTCAGAACGGACGCGCTCGATCTCAGTGATTTTCTGCGCTTTGACAAAATACTTTTGGACGCGCCCTGCACGGGCACGGGAACGATCGCAGAGGGGGAACGCGTGCGCTTTTCTTCCGATTATCTCGCCAAATGCGTAAAAATGCAGAAAAAACTCATCGCAAAGGCGGTGAAACTTCTCAAAAAGGGCGGAACGCTCGTCTATTCGACCTGTTCTCTGCTCAAAGAGGAGAACGAAGCGGTGCTTGACGAGGGCGTGCGCCTCGGCGCAAAACTTCTCCCCGTGGATCTTCCCGCGGATATCCCGCGGCTGCCTTCCCGCGAAGGAACGGTGACGGTGCTTCCGACGAATGATTATGAGGGCTTTTTCGTCGCAAAACTGACGGTATAAAAAAGGGACGGCTTGCGCCGTCCGCTTTTGTCTTACAGATCGAAAAGGGAGATCTGCCGCCCGTCGTTTTTCAGATAGCTCGTCTGATTGCCTTGGACGAGCACGTCGTCCTCGTTGAGGTGTCCGATCAGAAGGGGCGAGTGTACGTCGTGCAGGCGCATATTTTCCCGCACAGCCGCCTCCGATTTGTTGGCGTAGCAGTATTTGCAGAAGTTGGGGCAGGTATCGTACCATCCGACGTCGCGGCTCTCGATGCACAGGCAGCCGTGCCGCAGCCCGTTGTGCTTGACGTCGCGGAACATGCAGCGGTTCGCCTCGCCGAGCGCCTCCAAAGTCGTACAGCCCCGCGTGGCGATCCCGTACTGCGGGAAGGTGTCGCGCGTCGAGGGTGAATTATACTATTAAGTGCAACAGATGAGGGAGAAAAAAAGTAGTTCATACAAATCTGTGGTAAAATAGAGTTGCGAAACCAATTTACGTCAAAGGAGATCTGTATGAACTACCACCATTTTACCATAGAAGAGC
>DBGBVX010000100.1:0-33827 GCA_048370055.1 Candidatus Gallimonas sp.
GCTCTTCTATGGTAAAATGGTGGTAGTTCATACAGATCTCCTTTGACGTAAATTGGTTTCGCAACTCTATTTTACCACAGATTTGTATGAACTACTTTTTTTCTCCCTCATCTGTTGCACTTAATAGTATAATTCACCCTCCATCATAAATACGGCAGCGGAAAACCCGCTGCCGTATTCTTTTTCAAAATAACAGAGCGCCGCGGCAGGGAAGCCGCGGCGCTTTGAGATGATGCAAGCCTTACTTCTGTTTGTTGGTAAAGGCGAGGATGCGCTCGGTGTTGCCGAACACGAGGAGCTGATCGCCCTCGCGGAACACATAGTCGCCGCTGATGGAATAGATGATCTCGCCGCTGTTTTTGATGGTGAGGATGTTCATGCCGTAATTGACGCGGGGATTTACCTCGACGAGCGTCTTTTTCAGCCACTTTTTGGGCAGCTCGATCTCGAAAATGGCATACTCCGCGTCGAGATCGACGAAGTTGATGACGTTATCCGAATTGAGGCGCACGGCGAGCTTTTCCGCGATATCCATGTCGGGATAGATGACCTCGTCCGCCCCCACGCGCATGAGGAATTTGCGTTGGATCGCCGTAGTGGCGCGCGAGACGATGCGCTTTGCGCCGCAGTCTTTGAGATTGGAAGTGATCTCGAGCGAAGCCTGAAAATCCTCGCCGATGGCGACGACGCAGGCGTCGAAGGAAGGGATATCCATCGTCTCGAGATTGTCGAGGCTCATGCAGTCGGCAATGAGCGCGTTGGTGTAGCGGGGGGCGAGTTTGTTGATGATATCCTCGTTTTTATCGACGATCATGACCTCGTCGCCCATATCGAGGAGCTGTTCGCCCAACGTCCTGCCGAATTTTCCCATACCGATGAGAAGTACCGAAATCATAGAAAACTCCTTCTATATGTTCACACTTTTTCTTTCAAACTGATGAAAGAAAGAGTCGTGATCTTAAAAGACAACCCTTCCGTCGCAGCTCCGCTGCGCTACTCTCCCTTGCACAGGGAGGGCAAAACTCCCTCTGTCACGGCTTTGCCGCGACACCTCCCTCAAAGAGGGAGGCAAGTTATAATCACTCGCGCAAGCAAAATCGCATTTTGCGCCCGCGCCCCACATTTGCGCATACCTGCGCTCGTCGCGGCAAGGCGCATTTTGTGGGCATTCTGCTACGCCGAACGCCGCACTTTTTTCGCCTGCCGCTCCTCTTCACGAAAATCTTTTCATAGAAAATATTTTCGTGATCACTGCGGTACATTTTGGAAAGAGTGAGCCGCCGCGTACTATACTGTTGCCAAACAGCGGCGGCGAGAGAAAACTCATTGTCAGGCGCTTGCGCCGTGCAATGGGTTGTCTCTCAAAATCACGAAGATTTTTCCCGTCAGTTCGGGAAAAATCTTGTGAACCTCTTTACCCAATGAACACGTTATCCACAGGTCTGCGGACCGCAGCCTCGCTCTTTTTCACGCGCTTGAGCGCGAGCGCGAAGGTGAGCACCCCCACTCTGCCCAAATACATCAGAAGCGTTAAAATGAGCTTGGAAACGGGACCTAAAAGCGGCGTGAGCGCCATGGTCAGCCCCACCGTGCCGAGCGCCGAGACGACCTCGAACATGACGGCGGAGAAGGAGGCGACTTCATCCGGCTCGATGGTGTTGATGATGAGCGTTGCCGCGATCGTGAGCGTGAGATATGCGGCAAAGATGGCGAGCGACTGCCCCACGAGGGAGTTATCGATGCGCCGTTTGCCGATGGTGATATCCTTCTTGCCGCGCATGACGGCGACCATACCCACCATGATGACGGTGAACGTACTCACCTTGATGCCGCCGCCCGTACTGCCCGAGCACGCGCCGATGAACATCAGGATGATCATCAGAAGGCATCCGCTGTTGGAGAGCGATTCGGGCGGGGTCGTAAAGTAGCCCGCCGTGCGCGCCGTGGTGGCGTTGAAGAAGGAACAGAGCAGCTTTTCACCGAAGTTATAATCCGCATAGTAGGGATTGTTGCGTTCGAAGAGCAGGAAGAGGAAGGTGCCCGCAACGAGCAGTACCGCCGTTCCGATGAGCGCCATGCGGGTATAGAACTGAAATTTTTTGGGGTTGAACTTACAGTCGTAGATATCGCCCCAAACGAAGAACCCGAGCCCGCCCACGATGATGAGCGCGCAGATGACGATAGAGACGAGCGGATCGGTGGCGTAGTCCATGAGCGACTGTCCTTCGAGCCCGATGATATCGAATCCCGCGTTGCAGAAGGCGGAAATGGCGTGATATACGCCGTAATAGATGCCGATGGCGCCGAAATCGGGGATAAAACGGATCATGAGCAGGCACGCGCCCAAAAGCTCGATGGTGATCGTACCGATGAGGATACGGCGGACGAGCTTTTTGACGTCGGTCACGCCGCTGCCCCCCACCGACTGCACCATGGCGGTGCGCGCGTACAGCCCGATGCTCCTGCCCTTGATCGCCATGAAGATGAGCGTGACAAAGGTGGTGAACCCCAAACCGCCCGTTTGGATGAGGCAGATGATGACGATCTGCCCGAAGAGATTCCAATGCGCCCCCGTCACAACGGGCGTGAGCCCCGTGACGCAGGTCGCGCTCGTGGCGGTGAAGAGCGCGTCGATAAAGTCTGTCCACGCGCCGCTCTGCGACGAGATCGGCAGCGTAAGCAGGAATGCGCCGACGAGAATAAGCAGGAAGTACCCGAGCGCAAGAAAGCGCCACACGCTCATCCGGCGCCTGACTTTTATTTTCATGAGTTCCTCTCTCTTGCGGATGCGTTTGCGCGCAGCCGACGGAGCTATGCTATCATATATGAAAGGATATGTCAACTGTTTGCACGATATCCGCTTATCGCCGCGTCAGTTCACAATAACCGCAACCCCTCTATCAAATTCCTCGCGCAAGGAGGCTGTACTGCATTGTGCCTACTTGCTATAAATTACAGATACAAGGAGGCTACGCCTCCGCAGTATGCCTCAATTTGCCGCTCACGCGGCTTTCCCGAAAAGGTGAATTCGCGCGAAGTATTGTGGTTGTGCCCTGAAAATTCGCGCGAAGAGGAAAAACGAACGGTTAGCCTATGGCGTGCCCGTTGGTTTTTCCTCAGATCACGACTTTTTTCCGCGTCAGCTCGCGGAAAAAAGTGTGAACTACGCCAACGAAATCCGATCGGACACGGAGCGGACGAACAGTCCCTTCTCCTCGCCGTAGGCAATGCAGTCGCGCAGGAAGGATTGGAAGCGCTCCCCCACCCTGAGATCGGGAAACACGCCCTGCAAAAGCGCGGTCAGCTCGTCCATATACAGCGCGACGCGCTCCTCGAGCGCCCCCTTGATGAGGGAGACGATCTCGTAAACGGTGAAGTCGTCCTCGTTCCTGCGGAGCGCGGGCGAGGTTTCGGTGCGGAACCTGCCGATGAAAAGCGCCTTGGGATTTTTATAGAAGTAATCGGTGCCCATCACGCGGTCGCGGTTGAGCCCGCAGCCCTCGATGAGCGCGTCGAGGCGGCTCTCCACTTTGGAGCCGCTCTTTGCGATGCCGAACGTCTGCAAAACGCGCTTTTTGAGGAAGGTGCGGGAGATGGGCTCCTCCGTTGCCACGATCTCCTTGATGCGCGCCATGATCGCGGCGTCGTTCTCGCCGCAGGTGACGAACGCGGAGACCTCGCTCGCGGTCGGCTTGACCGACTTGTAGGGCTTGCCGTATTTGTTGATCCAACTCCCCGTCTTGCCGTCGGCGCCCGTGAGCTTATCCAAAACGTCCTTGATGCGCTTGATCTCGCGCTTTGGGTTATTGTAGTAGTTGACGCAGTTGACGCGCACCACGTTCCAATTGGCGCGCTTGAGCGTTTGCACCTGCAGGATGTTGCGGTCTTTGACGGAGAACTTATCGGTGCCGTCGCACAGCACGCCCAAAAGGAAGCGGTGCTTGTTTTTGGGATCGACGACGGCGACGTCCACCTTGAAGTCGGAGGCGCCCACGTCGTAGCGGCACTCGTAGCCGCAGGCGGAGAGCTCTTCGGCGATGAACTTGCCGATGCCCGCGCCGCCGCGGACGGAGGCGGAGGGCGCGGCGAGCGTCGTTCTGCCCTTTTCGGCAAATTCGAGGAACGCCTTCAGCCCCGCGACGCCCTTGGAGCTCGTCTTGGCGAGGTCGATCATGGCGGAGGTCATCGTGGAGAACACGAGCATCTCCTCGCGCGCACGGGAGACGGCGACGTTGAGGCGCCGCCAGCCGCCCGCCTGATTGAGCGGCCCGAAATTGAGGGAGACGCGCCCCGTGCTGTCCGGTCCGTAGCAGACGGAGAAGAGGATGACGTCGCGCTCGTCGCCCTGCACGTTTTCGAGGTTCTTGATGAAGAGCGGCTCTTCGCGGTCGTACGCCGCGGCGTCAAGCCTCCTTGCCACGATCTCCTTGTTCAGAAGGCGCTCGATATCGTCGCGCTGAGCGCTCGAGAAGGTGACCACACCCATACTCGACTTGGAGAGGACGGGGTCGGAGAGCCTGCGCACGACCTCTTTGACGAGCGCCTCCGCCTCTTTTCTGTTGCGCTTGGTAAAGCCGCGGTCGTAAGTGCCGTCCACAAGGCAGAGCTTTACCTTGCTGTCCATCGCGTCGGGCGAAGGGAAGGTGCACAGGCGGTTATCGTAATACATGCTGTTGGAGAACGCGATGAGGCTCTCGTGCTTGCTGCGGTAGTGCCACACGAGGTGCCGCTCGGGCATGCCGAGGGCGAGGCAGTCGTCGAGGACGCTCTCAAGATCCTCGTTTTCGAGGTTCTCCTCGTCCACATAGGCGGTATGGAAGAACGCCGTGGGCGGGAGCTGCTTGGGGTCGCCGACGACGATCGCCGCCTTTGCCCTTGCGATGGAGCCCACCGCCTCCGCCGTGGACATCTGCGAAGCCTCGTCGAAAATGACGAGATCGAACTGATCGGCGACGGGTTTTAAGTACTGCGCCACCGTGATGGGGCTCATGAGCATGCAGGGACAGGCGACGGACATGAGCGTGGGCACCTCGCCGAACAGCCCCCTCAGCCCCGTGCCGCGCAGATTGCTCTTGGAAAGGCGCGTGAAGGCGTTGAGCTCGACGGAGAGGCTCCCCTCGCCGTCGGGATCGGGCAGGCGGGAGATGAGGAGCGCGCGGATATAGTCGCGCGTGATCTTGCCGTACTCATCCCACGAGAGGCGGAATTTTTCGATGGTCTCCTCGAGCGTACCCACCGTCATGCGCGAGAGCGCGGGATCGGCGGGGATGTTGATCTCGAGGAAGTTGCGGTATACGTTCTTTTCAAAGCCCGCGAGCACGTTGTCCGTTTTCAGCCGCCCGCTCTCGAGCGCCTCGGAGACGAAGTTGAGCCCAAGCTCGGCGAGGCGGCGCGTGGTGGCGCGGTACATGCACCAATTGGGGAGCATATCGATGTTGTCGATGAGGGCGCTCGCCTTGTTGGAGTAGTATTCGAGCACATCCTCCTCGCGCAGTTTTTCGCGGTCGGCGTTGGTGACGGACAAAAAGCTCTCCTGCGCGCGGAAATACGCCTCCGTCGCCTTGATATACCCCTCCAAAACGGGCGCGGTGTAGCCGCTCGTCGCGCGGATGCACATACCGTTGAAGGCGTCGGGATTGTAGTCCATGAACACGACGGACGCCTGCGCGTGCAGATCGTAGAGATCGGCGAGGAAGTCCGTCCGTTTTTTGAACACGATGTGCCCGCCGCGGTCGGTGAAGTTTTTCGCGAGCGAAGTCGCGCCCTTCACGCGGTCGGCGGCGGCGTAAATTTCGACGAGCGTTTCAAGGAATTTGACGACGTCCTGCTCCTCCACGTTGCGGAGCGCCGCCTTGGCGAGTTTTTTCACCATGACGCGCGCCGTGCGGTTGAGCCGCCAGTCCCCGCCCGCCTCGCAGAACTTGGAGAGCTCCGCAAGCTCCTTTTCGTCGGGCTCGACGAGCGTTTTGAAGTGCTTGAAATAGTATTCGAGGCAGGTATCGAGGCGGCGGTTCGCGTTGTAGAAGGTGTAAAACTGCGCCTCGTCCGCGCCCTTGAAATATTTATCGTACGTGCCCGCGGCAAGTTTTTGCGCGAGCTCGGCGAGCACGCGGATCTTGCGCATGGTGAGCATGGAGATCTTTTGGCGGTAAAACTCCAAAAAGAGCGCCAGAAACGCCTTCAGGTGCTTGATCTCGGCGAGCATGACCTCGCACGCGCAAAAGAGCCTGTCGCGCAAGACCTGCGAATATTCGGTGAGGTTGACGTTCTCGAAGGGCGAATTTTTCACCCCGCCGCACTCCTTGGCGGCGGCTGCCGCGGAGAGGATCATGCGGCGGCACTCGAAGAGCTTGCTCTCGGTGAGCGTATCGTAAAAGGAGCTCTCGATGTCCATGACGTCGGGCGCGGATTTATTCTGCAGATACAGCAGGATCGCCTGATAGACGGAGAGACCCAACCGCCGCTTCATATGCAGCGCCTTCATGGGCGCTTTCAGCTCTTCGCGCAGGGAGACGAGCTCCTTGGCGCGCTCCGTGAGGTCGGGCAGCTGCCCCTTGGCGAGCGCGAGCGTGCTCTCGATGCGGCGGAGAACGTCCGTCTTGTCCGTCTTGTTGGAGTGCAGTTCGAGGCAGAATTCGCCGATGCCGATGCCGTCGAGCCTCTTTTTGACGACGTCGAGCGCCGCCTTCTTTTCGGCGACGAACAGCACGCGCTTGCCGTCTTTGAGGGCATTGGCGATGATGTTGGTGATCGTTTGGCTCTTGCCCGTTCCGGGGGGACCGTGCAGCACGAAACTCGCGCCCACGCCCGAGAGCGACACCGCGGAGTACTGCGAGCTGTCGGACGGGAGCGGAAGGAGCGTTGCGGCGGGGTCGCCGTCGTCCTCCTCGGCGGGCGCGGGAAATTCGAGTTTTTCCATGCGGTTCTGCATGAGCGCGGAGACGACGGCGTTCTTGCTCAGTTCGCCGAAGTGGTTGCGGATATCGTTCCACATGAGATAGCGCTGAAAGGAGAACGCGGCGAGATAGACGTCGTTCACGACGTCCCAACCCTTCATGTTGGCGATCTCGGCGCGCACCATGGCGATGATCTCGGCGATCTTGAGCGCGGAGACGTCGCTGCCGAGGCCGCGCACGTCGATGTTGAACTCCTGTTTGAGAAACTCGAGGAGGGTGGAGTTGACGGAATAGCCCTCGTCCTGCGAGAGCGTGACGGAGAAATCCTCGTTCCCCTTCGCGCGCCCGATGCCCGCAGGCGCGAGCACGAGGGGCGCGTAGCGCTCCGCGCCGCCCTCGACGTATTTTAAAAACCCGAACGCGAGATACAGCACCTTGGCGCCCGTCTCTTCGTCCGCCTCGCGGTTGCGCCGCATGAGGCGGGCGGCAAGCTCGGAGGCGGTGCGCGCGTCGTCGTAGGTGCGCAGGATCCCCTTGCCCGCCTCGAGCGCGATGAGCTCTTTGCGTTGAGCGGTCAGTTCGCCGCCGAAGGGCAGAACGCTCTCGGGCATCGCCGCCCCCTTGAGGCGCATGCTCCCCTTTTCACGGAAGAGGCGGTAGAGCTCGTCGGGACTCGTCTCGTTGAGGTGAAGGGCGTTCTTGCCCGAAAAATTCAAAAGCGTATTTTTGGGCGTGAGATCGAGAAGGCGGCGCTCCCACTGCTTGTTCTTGGGCTGCTTCCCCTCAAGGCGCAGTTTGCGGAATACGGGGATGGGCGCGGGCGCAGATTCGTCGGACATCTCCTCCTCTTTGAGGAGCTCGTAGCCCTTCAGCCCCTTGCCGCGCAGCGGGCAGGCGCGCACGCCGCCCATGCGGCAGCGGCGCACGTCCACGAAAACTTCGTAGCATCCCGCCTTGAGCTTTTGGCGGAAGTGCCCCTCGGAGGGCGTGAACGCCGCGTTGGAGACGGAATACAGGTCTTCCGCGTCGAAAAAGCTCAGGTTGTTGATGCCTTCGGAGATGTATTTGCCGACGATCTCCGCGTCGTCGGTCACGCTGTCGAGAAAACAGCTTTCATACAGCCATACGCCCACGCCGACGTGTTCTTTGCCGACCGCGAGCACGGGGTTGAGATGCGCCGCCTCCATGCAGGACGCGGCGAACACGGCGAGTTCGAGCTCCGTTGCCGCATGCTCCTTGATGACGGAGCCGGCGCGCGCGGCGGGCAGCGGCGCGGAAAGATCGGTCTCGCCCTCCTTTTCGACGGAAAAACTCTTGACGGCGGCATAGATGGCTGCGGCGATCTGACGGATATCGTTCTTATCGGCGCCCGAATAGCCGTAGAATTCGGCGTTCGCCTTCCAACGCTTGAGGCGCCTGCCCGCCTCGGCGAGCACGGCGGCGCAGTCGGCAAGGCGCGGGCGCACGAACGCCGCAAGGCGTTCGGCGTTGCCCTCGAGCCCCTCCCACCAATCGAAGGGGAGCGCCGTCACTTCCACGCTCTCGCGGCAGACTTCCTTGCCCTCCGACTCGGCGCGCACCGTGACGGTGCACACCTTCAGCTCGTCGTTCTCCGCGAGGAAGAGGGGCGAAAAAACGCCCTCCGCCGTGATGGAGACGGCGCTCTCGAAGGGCACTTCCGCCTGCGTTTCGTAAGGGACGACCAATCCGCTCTCGCTCTCGAAAAAGACGCGCAGCGTCGCCGCCTCGGCGCCGTCGTTTTGGATCTGCACCGCGACGGGCGTGGAGAGGAAGTAATCCGCATACCCCGCAAACTTGGGGAACTGCGGCGTGAGTATGAACTTTTTTTCCGTGGACTTGACTTTTTTGCTTGCCATAGTGCTCCGTTCCGCGCGTCCGCACGGGAAATTATGGAAATCTTTTTTCCCTATTATACCATCTTTTGCCAAATATGGCAACCATCGCGCCGAGGATCGCGGCACAAATTCTCGCGCGGCGCCCGCAGGGAAAACGGGCGCCCGCAAACAAATACCGCCCTGCGGCGCTGCCCGCGGGCGGAATCAGGAATAGGCGTTTTCAAAATATTCGAGCCTGCCGTCGAGAACGGAGGCGACGTCGAACCGCACGGGCACCTCTGCGCCGCGCGCGGCGCAGAAATAGCGCGCGATGTTCCTGTACCGCCTCTGTTTGGCGGCGTTCACCGCCTCGGACGGGAGCGCGAGCGCCTCGCCCGCGCGCGTTTTCACCTCGACAAAGCAGTACGTCTCCCCCTTTTTGGCGACGATATCCGCCTCGCCGAAGGGCGTTTTGTAGTTGCGCGCAACGATCTTGTAGCCGTGCAGGCGAAGATAGCGGCGGGTCAGCTTCTCTCCCTTCCGTCCCAAAATTTTGTTATGAACGTCCTGCGATGAATGGGGCATATGCCCACCTCCCGAATGGCGCGGATATGCTGCGCCGTGCCGTACCCCGCGTTGTGCTCGAAGCCGTATTCGGGGTACAGGGCGGCGTAATCGCGCATGAGCGCGTCGCGGTATACCTTGGCGAGGATGCTCGCCGCGCCGATGGAATAGACGAGCGCGTCCCCCTTGACGACGGAGCGCTGCGGGAGCGCGATATCCAATGTCATGTTGCCGTCGGTGAGCACCATGTCCGCGGGCGGGGCGAGTTTTTCCACCGCGCGCTTCATGCCGAGGCGCGTGGCTTGCAGGATGTTGATCTCGTCGATGACGTCCGCCCCCACCTCCTCGACGGCGTACGCCCGCGCGACGGCGCGGATGCGCTCGGCGAGCTGTTCGCGCTTTTTGGGGGAAAGTTTTTTGCTGTCGTTCACGCCGAGAACGCGCAGTTCCTCTTCGAGCGGCATGACGACCGCCGCGCACACGACGGGGCCCGCCAAGGGACCGCGCCCCACTTCGTCCACGCCGGCGACGGCGCACAGCCCCTGCGCGGCGTATTCCCGCTCCAATACAGGGTTATCCATCAGACGAGCCCGACCTCCCTGAGATCCTCTTCGCCGTCGAGGCAGATCCTGCCAAGCCTGCCCTTGCGGAGATCGTCCAAAAGGGCGACGGCGCCGCGGGAATAATCGTAATCGTTCCCGCGGAGCACGAAACCGCGCCGTTTGCAGAGCGCCTCGTACATTTCGAGCGGCGTTCCGCCCGCGATGCCGTAGCGTTCCGCGAGCGCCGCGGGGTATTTTTCCCACAGCTCCTCCAAAAGGGCAAGCGCGACCTCCTCCCTGTCGAGGATGTCGTCGTTCACGCTGCCGAGATAGGCGAGCCGCCGCGCGTGGCGCTGATCGGCGAGCGAGGGCGGCATGGTGCCGGGCGTATCCAAAAGTTCGAACGCGCCGCAGCGCACCCACTGTTTGGCGCGGGTGACGCCCGCCTTATCGCCGACCTGCGCCTTTTTGCCGCCCGCCAAAAGGTTGATGACGGTGCTCTTGCCCGTGTTCGGGATACCCGCGATGAGAAAGCGAACGGGCTTATTGACGCCCTTTTCGGCAAGGCGCGCGCGCTTTTCGGCGCAGACGGACTCCATCGCCGCCGTGAGCGCGCGGAGCGAGGCGGGGCTCGTGGCGGCGATCTTCACCGCAGCCCTGCCCGCCTTCTGCATGCACGAGGCAGCCATGTCCGCGCCGCCGTCGGCAAGGTCGCCCTTATTGAGGACGTACAGGACGGGTTTTGCCCCCACCATGTCCGCGAGGCGGGGATTAAAACTCGACGCGGGCGCGCGCGCATCGAGCACAAACGCGACCGCGTCGCACAGTTTGAGATTATCCTCCATCATGCGCACGGCTTTCGCCATGTGTCCGGGGAACCATTGGATGTTCTTCAAAATTTTTCCTCTAACAGATCGGGTCTGTTCTTTTTCGTGATCGCGAGCGACTGTTCCCGCCGCCACTTGTCGATCTCGGCGTGGTTGCCGCTGCGCAGGACGTCGGGCACGCGCAAGCCGCGGTACTCGACGGGACGGGTATACTGCGGGTATTCCAAAAGATTTTCCGAAAAGCTCTCCTGCACGAGCGACTCGGGCGAGAGCACGCCGTCGATATAGCGCGCCACGCAGTCCACCACCACCATTGCGGGCAGCTCGCCGCCCGTGAGCACATAGTCGCCGATGGAGAGCTCCTCGTCGAAAAACAGATCGATCGCGCGCTGATCGACGCCCTCGTAGTGCCCGCACAGGAGCACGAGGTGCTCGCAGGCGGCGAGCTCGAACACGCGCTCCTGCCGGAAGGTCCTGCCCTTGGGCGAAAGGTAGATGCGCCGCGCCCTGTGCTCGGGATCGACCGCCTCCACCGCGCTGCCCACGGGCTGCGCCATCATGACCATGCCCGCGCCGCCGCCGAAGGGATAGTCGTCGCATTTGAGGTGCTTATCCTCGGTATAGTCGCGGATGTTGACGACTTCGAGCTGAAATTTTCCCTCCTTCTGCGCGCGTCCCAAGATACTCGCCGAGAGCGCCGCGAACATTTCGGGAAAGAGGGTGAGAATGGTGATCTTCACAGCACCGCCACCTCGTAAAAGCGTTTTTCGTTGACGGTGATCGTGCCGTTTTCCACGTCGACGGCGACGACGACGCCGTCCGCCACGGGGAAGAGGATATCGCGCGCGCCGTCGAAGAGGGTATAGACGTCCGTCGAAGCCTGCCGGACGTCTTTGAGTTTGCCGAGCACCTTGCCGCCCTCGGTGACGATATCGCACCCTAAAAGGTCGGCGACGTAATAGCGCCCCTCTTCGGGTTCGGGCGCCTCGCTCCGCGGGATGACGACCTCCTTGCCGCGCAGAAGTTCGGCGGCGTTGCGGTCGGCGACTCCTCTCAGCCCGAGAAAGACCGCCCCGCCCCCCGTGCGCACAGAGAGCACCTTATATTCAGTTCCGTCCAAAAAGACGCGCTGAAAGGCGGCGAAGTCCTCCGCCGCGTCGGTATACGGTTTGACTTTGAGCTCGCCGCGGATGCCCTGCGGCTTCAACACGACGCCCACCGTGAGCGTATCCGTCATAGATCGCCTCCGAACAGTTTATCGACTTCCTGCCTGATGTTTGCCTGCGTCCGCTCCTTGTCCTCTTCGCTGCGGATGACGGCGACGTTCTCCCGCCCCGCGAACATACGGAAGATATCGAAATATTTATCGCGGATGCGCTTTTGCTTGTCCATCGTCTCGTAGCGCTCCGTCTCGCCGCGGCGGGAGACGCGCTTCATGCTCTCCTCGGCGGGAAGATCCAAAAAGACGGTGAGATCGGGGCGGAGCATGTTCATGGCGGGCTTGTTGAGCTCGATGATCCACTCAAGCGGGGCGAACCCGCCGTTGTATGCGAACGACGAAAAATAATATCTGTCGCAGAGGACGGTGTACCCCTCCTCCAACTTTTTTACGATCCCGTTGACGGAATTGGTGATGTGATCGATGCGATCTGCGGCGAACAGCGCCGCGATGGCGCGCTCATCCGCCTCCACCCGCCCCGTGAGGCAGGAGCGCAGCAGCGCCCCGAAGGGAGAGTCCGTCGGCTCGTGCGTGCCGTACACGGCGACGCCCTTCGATTTGAGATACTTGCCGAGCATCTTCATCTGCGTCGTCTTGCCGCTGCCGTCCGTGCCTTCGAATACGATAAATTTACCTTTTGTAGCCATAACGTTTTCCATTATACCAAACCCCCGCCCGTTTGTCAACGGGGAAAACCTGCGGCGGCAGGCGAACTTCGTTGCGTTTAATTTATCATTATCACTTATAAATATCCATTAATTCATCGAGAGAAATATTTATACCGCTTATTTTTAGTGTATCCCTATGTAAATTGTAAAGTTTTTCGATTAGCTTTGGCGCGTCCTTCCCATAGTGGATTTTTCTATGACAATTGCTACAGAGACAGGCAATATTGGCTTTAGTATCTAAACTATTTTTATAATCTTTCTGCTTTGACATTGGAACTATGTGGTGGGCTTCCGCATATAACTCATCAGATTTTTTCTTCTTAAACACCTCATGTGTTCCGTCAATTTCACATCGAAAATGATTGGCAACAAGCACCTCTTTTGCTTTTTTAATATCCCTCGGATAGACCTCTCTTCCGCCGATAATAACGGGTTCACGGCGCGGTTCTTTTTTATATGAAGTCGTTCCATTATATTTAACTATTTCATCGTTAATTCCTTCTTGATATAAGAAATCTTCCTTTGCATCGTCGTTAAGATAATCCTGCTTATAGGCTAGCACATTATTTATAATATCGACAACATCTTTATAAATATTTGAACTATCTGCGTAAAAGATGTTAGACTGTCCAAACCAGTTAGCCTTCCCTTGTCTGATGGGAAACATCGGTCGATCCTTCTCTGCAATAAGTACTGCTTTTTCGCTGTCACACTCAAAAAAATAATCATCAATGCCAGTCATCGCAGGATGTGCTAATTTTTGTAAATCCCTGTATGCTCTTGCATTTTTATAAAACCCTACCACCATTCCATTAGCAACAAAAATTACGGTAACATCATCAATATAGTCTCTTTCTGTCACCTTGAAAGAACTTGTATTAGAAGCAATTTTATCTATATCTATTTTTTCTACTGCCTTTTTTTGAGGATTCGGTGGACTAACGTATCCATAACATTTCCCATTGTCATATTTATAAAAATTACAACATTCGTGTCCTATATTTCCGATATTATAACGACCGCCGCCAACACACGCTATATCATCGTTGGTGATTCCGCGATAATATTTCATATATCCCCCACGGCAAAATACAACATTAGCCACTTTTTTACTCATTGAATTTTCTCCTTAAGTTATTCTCTCTACTTTATAGTTCTGTTACGCTAAAACGGAACCCGCCTGCTAATTCTTCAGCAGGCGGGTTCTTGAAAATTTTACTCAAAAAATTCTTCGTAGACGGCTTTGAGCGTGCGCTCGTAATTTTCGTTATCGACGCCGACGATGATATTGAGCTCGGAAGAGCCCTGATCGATCATGCGGACGTTGACTCCCGCGCGCGCGATCGCCTCGAACAGGCGCGCCGAAGTACCCACGCTCTTCGCCATGCCGTGACCCACGACGGCGATGAGCGCGATATCGGTGATGATGCGCAGGTTATCGGGATGCACGTTCTCCTCAATCTCGGCGCACACTTCCTCTAAAACGCCGTTTTTGAGCAGGTCGCTGTCCACCACGAAAGACATCGTATCGATGCCCGTGGGGATGTGCTCGAAGGAGATGCCGTGCTTTAAGAATACGGCGAGCACGCGGTAGGTAAAGCCGATCTCCGCGTTCATGAGCGACTTTTCGAGGAAAATGACCGTAAAATTCTTTTTGCCCGCGATCCCCGTGACGCGCCGCCCGCTGTATGTATGGCGGGAAGTGGGCACGATCTCGGTGCCCTCGTCCTCGGGGCGGAAGGTGTTCTTGATCTGAATGGGGATATCCGCCTCGCGCACGGGAAAGATCGCCTCGCTGTGCAGAACGTTCGCGCCCATATACGAAAGCTCGCGCAGTTCCTTATAGGAGAGCGCGCGGATGGGCACGGGGTTTTCGACGATGCGCGGATCGCAGGCGAGGAACCCGCTCACGTCCGTCCAATTCTCATACAGTTCCGCCCCCGCGGCGCGCGCCACGATGGCGCCCGAGACGTCGCTCCCGCCGCGCGAGAAGGTCTTTACGCGCCCCTCGGCGTCCTCGCCGTAGAAGCCCGCCACGACGGCGCGGGGCTTGCCCCTGAGCGCCTCGGCGAGCAGGGAATAGGTGCGGTCGCTGTCCAACCTGCCCTCTGCGTTGAATTTGACGACGGCGCGCGCGTCGATGAAGGGAACGCCCAAAAGCGCCGCCATCACGCAGCCCGAAAGATATTCCCCGCGGGAAGCGATAAAGTCCGCCGTCCCCTCTTTTTCGATCTCCTGCTCCGTCTGCCTGAGGAGCCCGTCGATATCCATATCGAGCGCGAGTTCGTGCACGATGCCGCGGAAACGCTCGGCGACCTTTTCAAAGGGCGCGCCGGGCTTGCCCGTGAGCTTGACGCTCTCGAACGTTTCGTATAAAAGATCGGTGATCTTGATATCTCCGCCGAAGCGCTTGCCGGGCGCGGAAACGACGACGTAACGGCGCGCGGGGTCGCTCTCGATGATCTTTTTGACGCGGAGCATGGTGTTTCCGTCCGCCATGGACGTTCCGCCGAATTTGCAAACTTTAATCATAGCTGATCTCTCTGCCCTCCAAATAGTACCGTTTACTCTTCGCGTCGCCGACGGAGAACGCCTTTTGCGGAAGGTTCATGCCGCCCTTGAGCGCGGAAAAGAAGTCGTCTTTTTCAAGCGCGGGGAGCACGACGCCCGCGCACCCCTCCTCTTCGGCGAGGCGGGAAAGGTTGCGCCTGCCGTGGATATAGTCGACGCGCCCGCCCGAGGCGTGCACGAACTTTTCGATGAGCGCGTCCGTCCTGCGCACGCTCTCCGCCGACGCGGGCAGCGCGGGAAAGAGCACGTTCCCCTCCCGCTTGCACTTGATATTGCGGGAGAAAAAGTCGCAGAACGCCTCCGCATCCGTCTCTTTGACGAGGCGGTGGATGGGATGGAACACGACGGCGGGATCGTACAGATTGACGAACTCCGCCAACATGAAGCGCGCGGGATGCGAGCGCGCCTCCGCCTCGGTGAGCGTTTTTTTCACCTCTTCCCAATGCGCTTTGGCTGCGGCGACGGAGTGATTCCCGTCCGCTACGGCAAAGGCGGGATCGCCCTTTGCGTGCATCGCCTGCAAAACGTCGGCGGCGATATATTCGGGCACGAACCAACCCGTGAGGTGTCCGCCGCCCTCCATGAGTTCGAAGTCGTACAATTTTTCGAGCTCCTCGCGCAAAAGCCCCTTGACGATCTTCTCCTTTTTATCGCGGTAAAAGATGAGCGCGTGCGGGAACTCAAGCGGCGCCTCTTTGCGCTGCGCGACGCGGGCGGGAAGGCGGTCTTTGAGCACCTCTTCCGAGGAGCGGACGGGCGCGGAGACGCCTGCCTCGCAGGAATACGCTTCCAAATCGAGCGCGGCGACGATCCCGCGGCGCACGCCCTCGCGCGTGGTGCGCTCGGTAAAGACGACGCCGCGGTTGAGCTTGACGAGCTTATCGCTCTCGAGCGCCTCGTACATGTGCTCGCGGATGGCGGCGACGCGCTCCTCGTCGTTCTCGCCGAGGTAGATCTCTGGCAAAATAAAGTTGAGCGTAGAGGGCGCGTCCCCGACGCACCGCTCTACGCGCTTCCAATACTCTCTGTCCGAGGTGAACTGATCGCAGGCGATGACCGCCCACTTTTCGAACCCCTCCCGCGGGATAAGGACGCGCGGGAGCTTCAGGCAATTTTTCATACTGCGTTGATGACGATGACGGCGGCGACCGCCAGAAGAAGCGCAAGAATTTTCAGGGGCACGTTATGCGTGAAAAGTTTGCCGATAAAGGACCAGAATTTCATGCTTTTTTACCTCCGCTCGAAAATTCTTTCCAATAGTAGTCCTTGAGGAACCGCCTCAGGCTCTCCGAATCGACGTAGCGGGTGATCTCGCCGCGCTTGACGATGGAGACGATGCCCGTCTCCTCCGAAACGATGATGGTGGATACGTCCGCCACCTCCGTAACGCCGATGCCCGCGCGGTGACGGGTGCCGTAGTCCTTGGGGAAGTCCTTCTGCGTGAGGGGCAGGAAGCACCCCGCCGCCTGTATCTTATCGCCGTAGATGATCATCGCGCCGTCGTGCAGGGGCGCCTTGGGAATAAAGATGCCCTCGATGAGCTGATTGGAGATGTTCGCGTTGAGCGTGACGCCGCTGTCGATGATCTCCTTGGGCAGATTCCCGTTGGAGAGCACGATGAGCGCGCCCGTGTTGCTCTTGGAGAGCGCCTGCACCGCCTTGACGATGCCCGTGATGTACTCATCCGCCCGCGCGCTGACCGCCGTGTTCTTTGCCGTGGGATCGCCCTGCGAGGCGATGGCGCGCTTTCCCCTGTTCCAAATGCTCCGCTTGATCTCCGTGCTGAAAAGGAGCAGGAAAAAGAGGGACATGACGAGCAGGAAGATATAGAACACGTCCGCCGTGAGATGACGGGAAAAGAGCGTGACCGCCCCCGTGCACACGACGAGCACGACGTATACGGGAATGAGTTTTTTGGCGTTGTTTTCGTACAGGATCTTGAGCACGAAATAGATGATGAGAAAGAGAAAGAACGCTTCGATGACAATGATCCAGTTGTGGGAAAAGTCTGTGAATACAGCCTTGATCCCTTCGGCAACTTCCTGCGGTGTACGCATAGCTTCCTCCCTTCCCCCGCCTCTTGCGGGAGCGCCGTGTTTCCCCGAAAACAGTTGTGGGTTTTTTATATTATACAGATTTCAACGTAAAAAAGCAAAGCGTTTCATCTGTTATTTTGCGTCAACTGAAAAATATTTTTGCGATCGCCTCGAAAAGCGCGCCCGTTTTGCCGTAGAGCCCGCTCTTTGCGCCCGAAGAGAGCTCATAGAGCGAAAGATACATCTCCTGCACGCGCGCCTTGCCGAGGCGGCGCGCCGCCTCGCGGTTTTTCTGCACGGCGTAAGGCTTTACCCCGAGCGTTTTGGCGACCTCGGCGTCGGAGCCCGCCATGCCGGAGACCTCGGCGAGCGTGCGGTAATGGGAGACGAGCGCGGCGAGCACGGCGTGCTCGTCGGAGCCCTTTTCGAGCATATCGGCGAGGATCTCGGAAAAGAGCGCAAAATTCCTGCGCGACGCCGCCTGCGTGAGCTCGTAGATCTTATACTCGGTATCCTTGGCGACGTACGCCTCCACCGCAGCGCGGTCCACCCGCGCGTTCCCGCCTAAAATGGCGGCGAGTTTTTCCGTTTCCAACTTCATGCGGGCGGCATCCTGCGCGCAGTAGCGCACCATGAGCGAGGCGGCGTCCGCGTCCATCGCGAGCCCCTGCCGCCGCGCCACGCCGAACAGCCAGCGGGCGAGCGTCTCCTCGCTCTCGCGCGAGCAGTCCACATAGACGACGCCCTTCTTTTTTTTCAGATCCGCCGCGTTCGCCTTTTTGCCCGCGTTGACGATGAGGAACACCGTGGTGGGCGCGGGGTTTTCGGCATACGGCTTGAAATAGGCGTCCCACTCGCGCTCGGCGGGATAGAACTCGTAGGCGCGCACCAACCGCTTTTCATCGAAAAAGGGCAGCGTTTCGAGGGCGCGGCGCAGCGCCGCAAGCCCCTCGCCCTTGAGCTGATCGCCCTCGTAGCGCGCGTCGTTGAGGGTGGGATTGGCAAGGCGGCACGCGGCGCGGATGCTCTCCACGGCGTGGTCGCGGAAGTACGCCTCCTCCCCTTCGATGAGATAGACGGGCGAAAGCCCCTCCTCTTTGAGCGATTTTGCGAGCTGTACAAACTTCATCTGAACTTCTTATATCCCTTTGATTTCCCTGATTATACCATTTTTCAGAAGATATTTCAAGCCTCCGTCCCCCGTTTGCACATATAAATCTGCGCCGAACGCCCCATCTTCGGTAAAATCGAACTTCACGAGCTTCCCCTCCGCCGAGAGCACGAGGGCGCCGCCCTCGTAGCGGAACGCAAGCTCCCCCGCGGCAAACCGCGTACCGCCGAGCACGGGCGTCTCCCGAAGCCCCGTCTCCGCCGCGGCGCGCACGCGGATCTCCTCCGCGGGAAGGAACGCCGCCACGTTGACGGCGCGCGCCGTATCCTCCCCCACGACAGCGACGGCGGAGAGCGTTCCGCCGTAATTGCGCATGAGAAAATCCTCGCAGGCGGAGAGCGAGATGTCGTCGTCGATGACGAGTACCGCGCTCTCCCGCGTGCGGACGAGCGCGCAGGCGCCGTCGCCATGCTCGTAGACGACGATCTTACAGCCCGCAAAGACGGCGTTCTCCCATACCATGCACGCGGCGAAGGCGGCGCAGAGCACGCCTGCCGCAACGCCGCGCGCCGCCGCTTTCAGCCGCACGCGGCTGCCGAGAAAGAGCATGGCGGCGAACCAGACGGCGGCGCCCGCGCCAAGCGAAAATCCCGCGAGCACGGCGGAGAAATCGGCTGCGGAGAACACATACAGCAGCGCGGCGATCATGCCGTTCGGGACGAGGAGGAACGCGCCCGCCGCCGCGGGGAAGACGAGCGCGAGCAACGCGCAGACGACGAGCGGCAGGAAGAGCACGGGGAGCGCCGGAATGACGAAGAAGTTCAGAAGCGTGCCCCAGACGGAGACGTAGCCGAACGCCTCCGCCATGATGGGAAAGGTGAATATCTGCACCGCGGTGCCGGCGGAGAGGTAATCCGCGAGGAATGCGGGCAGGCGCAGTTTTTTCAGCCCGCGCGAAAAGCTTCCCGAAAAGAGCGCCAGCCCCGCGACCGCGCCGTAGGAGAGGCGGAACCCCGCCGTAAGGAGCTGCGCGGGCGCCGCAAGGAGCGTTATGAGCGCGGCAAAGGAGAGCGAACTTAAAAAATCGTACTTGCGCCCCAAAAAGCGGTGCGCCGCCAACACCGCGCACATGATAAGGGCGCGCACCGACGAGACGGTAAAGGCGCACAGCGCGCAGTAGCACGCCGCAAGCGCGAGCGCGGGAAACGCGGCGTATTTGCGGAGCGGACGAAAAAGAAGTGTCGCCGCGCCGTACAGGATCCCGATATGCAGTCCCGAAACGGCGAACGCGTGCGCGATGCCGCCCGTGCGCGACTCCGTAAGGAAGCTTGTATCCATCCCCTTTGCGTTGCCCGTGAGAAGGGCGTAGGCGACGCCCGCCTCGTCCGTTTCAAGATTTTCAAAGAGCGCGTCATAGAGCGCGGCGTTGAGGCGGAGAAAGGGATCGCCCGACCTGCCGACGACGGAAAATTCCCCTGCGGCTGCCGAATAGCGCACGTTCGCCGCGTAGTCCGCACGGGCGGAGGCGTCGCCGTTGACAGGCAGGGGCGAGCGCGCAACGTGCGCCGTGAACGAGAGGATATCGGCGGGGCGCACCGCCTCCGTGGGGAGTTCCGCCTCCATTTTGCCGGCGGCGGGCGCGCCGTCAAGCGTGAGCGAGACGAGCGTGACGGACGACCTGCCGTTCCGGACGGCGACCGACTGCACCGTTCCCGTGACCGCATACTCCCCCGCCGCCGCGCCCGAAACGAAGCGGCGCGCCTCGAAGTGCGCGAGGGAAGCGCCCGCTCCCGCCGCGATCGCGATCACGAGCAGCGCCGCGAGCGCGCTCCGCCGCGGGCGGAAGAGGATGAGCGCGAGAAAGAGCGCAAAGAAAAGCGCGTCCGACGGGACAAAACCGCCGAACGCGATGCGGAGATACAAAAATACGCCGCCCAACACTCCGACCGCCGCAAACAGCGCCGGACGGAAATTGACGCGCGGCAGCCGCTCTGCCGCGCGCGCTTTTTCGGACATGCCCTCTTCCGAGCGCTCCGCTTCGGACATGGTGCCTCCTTTTACTGCCGTTCGAAGACGGGGATGATCTCCACGGGCGCGGGAACGGTGACCGTACAGCCGCCCTCGTACACCTCGCCCGAGTTCATATCGCGCCACTTGCCCTGCGGCAGGTACACGGCGCGGCGCGTGACGCCCGCCCACAGCACGGGCGCGACGAGATAGCGCGAGCCGAACATATACTGATCGGAGCACGCCCAGCAGGCGGGGTCTTCGGGAAATTCATAGAACATCGCGCGCATGACGGGCGAGCCGTTTTCCGCCGCCTCGTGCATGACCTCGCTGATGTACGGCTTCATGCGCTCGCGCAGATCGACGTAGCCTTTGAGCACTTCGTATACGTCCTCGCCGTAGCTCCAGATCTCGTTGGCGAGCCCCGTGTGGCAGAAGCCGCCGCCCCAATCCCTGTCGTCGAGCAGCGGGATATCGCTCGGGCCCTTGTCGCCGTGCATCCTGAGGACGGGGCAGAAGGTCGCCCACTCGAACCAACGCATCAGGAGCTCCTTGTGCGCGGGATCCTTGACGTTGACGAAGAACCCGCCGATATCCGTCGTCCACCACGGGATCCCCGCGAGCCCCACGTTGAGCCCCGCGGCGAACTGATCGCGCAGCGTTTCGAAGTTGCCCTGAATATCGCCCGACCACAGCACGACGCCGTATTTTTGGCTGCCCACCCACGCGGAGCGGATGAGATTGCACACGTCGCGCTGCCCCGCCTCGCGCTGACCTTCCCAAAAGGCGCGCGCGTGCATGACGGGATAAACGTTGCCCACCTGCAGATCGGTGCCGAGGTGGTAGCGGAAGTTATCGAAATCGTACGACGTATATTCGGGCTCGGCTTCGTCAAGCCAGAACATATCGATGCCGCTCTCAAAATAATTGCGCCTGCACTTTTCCCAAATATAGGCGCGGGCGGAGGGATTCGTCGCGTCGTAAATGTACGAATCGCCCAAAAAGTCGAAGCACTGACTGCCGCGTTCGGGGCGGATGAGGAGCCCTTTTTCGCGCATCTCCTCAAAGTTTTCGCTCTTTTTATCCACCGTGGGCCAGACGGAGATCATGCACCGCACGCCGAGCGCCTTGAGCTCGCGCACCATGGCGGCGGGATCGGGCCAATAGACGGGATCGAACTTCCAATCGCCTTGGCGCGTCCAATGGAAAAAGTCGATGACGATGACGTCGAGCGGGATGCCGCGCGCGTGATATTCGCGGGCGACGGAAAGGACCTCTTCCTGCGTGCGGTAGCGCAGTTTGCACTGCCACAGCCCGAGCGCGTTCTCGGGGAACTCGGGCGCGCGCCCGACGAGCGCCGTGTAATTTTCCATGATCTCTTTGGGTGAACCCACCGTCACCCAATAATCCATCTGACGGATGCTCTCCGCCTGCCATTCGGTGACGTTGTTGGCGAACGTGACCCTGCCGACGGCGGGATTGTTCCACAGAAACCCGTAGCCGAGCGACGACATGAGGAAGGGCACGCTCACCTGCGAATTGCGCTGCGCGAGCTCGAGCGTGCAGCCCTTCAGATCGAACTGCGGCTGCTGATACTGCCCCATGCCGAAGAGCTTTTCCTCGCGCGCCTCAAAGCGGAGCGTGAAGGCGTAGTCGCCGCCGCGGATGGGACGGTACTCGCGCGCCGTTACCCGAAGGGAGGGCGTGTGCGGCATATCGTACTCGTACATGCGGTAATATTCTTCGAGGATGAGTTCGCCGTCGCGGAAAAAGCGCATTTTGCCGAGGCGGTCCACCGTGACTTTCAGCCGCCCGTTCGTCAGTTCGGCGCCGTCGTCCTCCGCCGAAACGACGGGCACAGCCTGTTCCGCGCCCGTGAGCGCCCAATCGACGGGATCGAACGCGGCGTTCATGGTGGACTGCACACGGATGCCGTCCTTCCCCTGCGCGTAGATGCAGACGGTCTCCCCTCTGCGCGAAAAATACAACCTGCCCGATCTGACGGAAAACATATTCTTTCTCCGTCTCCCTGTCCGCGCGTGCGGATCGTTTTCAGAACGATTATACCATATACGGGCGCTGATTTCAAGACGCGTACAAAAAATTCCGCAAAAAATCGCCGTCCGCACGCGGTCGCGTGCGGACGGCGTCGGCGGCGGAGCGCCGCGTTTTAATTTCTGCCGTATTTGCGCTTGACGTTGAGCCTTGCGAGGGCGCGGGCAAGGCGCGCCTGCGCCGCGTGGTGCTCCTCGATGCTGCGCCGCTGCAGGAGCTGTTCCTTCGCCTCGTCCGCCTTGCGCCGCTGACGCTCGGCGTCGATATCCTCGGGACGGAGCGCGGAGTCGACGAGGACGAGCGCCTCGCCGTTTTCCACCTTCATGATGCCCGCCGCGACGGCGGCGACGTGCGTCTCCCCTGCGGGCGTGCGGAAGGTGAGCGTTCCCGGGACGATGGCGAGGATGGTGTTGCAGTGCCCCGCGAGCACGCCGTATTCGCCGTCCAACGTGGGCACGACGAGCGAATCGCATTCGCCCTCGTAAAAGGGCTTATCGGCGGCAAGAACGTGGAGCGGGAACATCAGAGCTCACCCGCCTTGATCTTTTCCGCCTTGGCGTACACGTCGTCAAGCGTGCCGACGTTGAAGAACGCCACCTCGGGCACGTCGTCCGCCTCGCCGTCCACGATCGCCTTGAAGCCGCGGAGCGTCTCTTTGAGGGGCACATATACCCCCGCGACGCCCGTGAACTTTTCGGCGACGTGCATGGGCTGAGAGAGAAAGCGTTGGATCTTGCGCGCGCGGTAGACGGTGAGCCTGTCTGCCTCGCTGAGCTCGTCAAGCCCGAGGATCGCGATGATATCCTGCAATTCGCTGTACTTTTGCAGCATCTCCTGCACCTTGCGGGCGATGCGGTAGTGCTCCTCGCCCACCACGTCCTCCTCGAGGATGCGCGACGTGGACTCGAGCGGGTCAACGGCGGGATAGATGCCCTGTTCAGCGATCTTGCGGCTTAATACGGTGGTCGCGTCGAGGTGGGAGAACGTCGTCGCGGGGGCGGGGTCGGTGAGGTCGTCCGCCGGGACGTACACCGCCTGCACGCTCGTGACCGAACCGCTGCGCGTGGAGGCGATGCGCTCCTGAAGGGCGCCCATCTCCTGCGCGAGCGTGGGCTGATAACCGACCGCCGAAGGCATGCGCCCGAGGAGCGTGGAGACCTCGCTGCCCGCCTGTACGAAACGGAAGATATTGTCGATAAAGAGAAGCACGTCTTTGTTCTCGCTGTCGCGGAAGTACTCCGCCATCGTGAGCCCCGTGAGCGCGACGCGCATCCTCACGCCGGGCGCCTCGTTCATCTGCCCGAACACGAGGGCGGTCTTATCGATGACGCCGCTCTCGCTCATCTCGCGCCACAGATCGTTCCCCTCGCGCGAGCGCTCCCCCACCCCCGTGAAGATGGAGTAACCGCCGTGCTCGGTGGCGACGTTGTGGATGAGCTCCTGAATGAGCACCGTTTTGCCGACGCCCGCGCCGCCGAAGAGCCCGATCTTGCCGCCCTTGGCGTAGGGCTCCAAAAGATCGATGACCTTGATGCCCGTTTCGAGCACCTGCACGGCGGGAGACTGCTCCTCGAAGGCGGGCGCCTTTCTGTGGATGCACCAGCGCTCCTCCGTTTTGGGCGCTTCGCCGCCGTCGATGGGCTCGCCGAGCACGTTGAACATGCGCCCCAGCGTGCGCTCGCCGACGGGCACCTCGATGCCGTGCCCGAGGGCGGTCGCCTCCATGCCGCGGCACAGCCCCTCGCTGCCCGAGAGCATGATGCAGCGCACCGTGTTGTTCCCTTCGTGGCGCGCCACTTCCATGACGAGCTGTTTTCCGTTTACTTCTACCGTGATCTCATCGTGGATGCGCGGGAGCTGCCCCGCCCCGAACACGACGTCTACGACCGATCCCAAAACCTGTACGATGGTTCCCTTGGAAGTCATGTGATCTCCTCCCCGGCGTTTCTCCGCTGCGCCTGCGCGCCCGAAGAAATCTCCGTGATCTCCTGCGTGATCGCGCCCTGACGGACGTGATTGAGCTGCAGGGAGAGCTCATCCAACAGCTTCTGCGCGTTGCGGCTCGCCGCGTCCATCGCCTCCATGCGGGCGTTCTGCTCGCAGCAGAAACTGTCCACAAGGGCGCTGTAGATAAAGCCCGAAAGATAGCTTGGAATGATATTGTCGAGCACCTCGCCGATGGAGGGCTCAAAGCTGAATTCGGCGTGTTCCTCCTTGTGGTCGGAGGAGAACTGCGCGCGGTGGAAGGGCAGAAGGCGGGTCGCGCGGACCTCGCTTTTCAGCCCGTTCTTCATATCCGTATACACAATGTATATCTTTTTGAGCTTGCCCGCGTTGTAGGCGTCCAAGAGGACGGACGCGATCTCGCGCGCACGCTGCATGGTGGGATTCTGCGCCGTATACAGAAAGCTCCTGCGGATGGGGATATTGTGCCGTTTATAGTACTGCCGCCCGTATTCGCCCACGACGAAGAGCTCCTTTTCGCCGACCTTCTGCTCGGCGAGCTCCTTCGCCGCCTTGATGACGTTCTGATTATACGCGCCCGCGAGCCCCTTATCCGCCGTGACGACGAGCACCCCCACCGTGCCGCCCTGCGGGAGCCTGCCCTCGAGCGGGTAGAAGTAGCGGTTTTCGACGCGCTCGTCGGTGCGGAAGATGCGCTTGATCTCCGCCTGCACCGCGTTGAAGTAGGGACGCGTCCTGTCAAGCCCTTCTTTTGCCTTGCGCATCTTGGCGGAGGCGATAAGGTACATCGCCTCGGTGATCTTCTGCGTATCCTGCACGCTCGCGATGTGCGCCTTGATCTCTTTGACGCCCGACATTACGCGCTCGCCCCCTCCCGCTTCCATGCAGCGAGGAATTCCTCTGCAAGCGAACAGATCTTATCGCGGTCCTCGGGCGGCATCTTGCCCGTCTCCTCGATGCTCCTGCACAGCTCCTGCGCGTGCACTTCGAAGTAAGCGAGCAGTTCGCTGCGGAACTTGCCGATCTGTTCGAGCGGGACGTCCTGCATCACATGGTGCAGCGCCGCAACGAGCAGGATGACCTGTTCATGGAGCTGCATGGGATGATACTGCTGCTGCCTGAGCAGGCGCATGAGCCCCTGCCCGTAGCGAAGCTGACGCTGCGTCGCCTCGTCGAGATCGGAGGAAAACTGCGTGAACACCTCCATCTCGCGGAACTGCGCTAAATCGAGGCGGATGGCGCCCGCGGCGGACTTCATCGCCTTGGTCTGCGCGTCGCCGCCCACACGCGAGACGGAGAGTCCCACGTTGACGGCGGGGCGCTGCCCCGCGAAAAAGAGCGAACTTTCCAAAAAGATCTGCCCGTCCGTGATGGAGATGATGTTGGTGGGGATATAGGCGGAGACGTCGCCCGACTGCGTTTCGACGATGGGCAGCGCGGTCATGGAGCCGCCGCCGCGCTCGTCGGAAAGGTGCGCCGCACGCTCCAGAAGGCGGGAGTGCAGGTAGAACACGTCGCCGGGGTACGCCTCGCGCCCGGGGGATCTGCCCAAAAGCAGGCTGAGGGTGCGGTACGCGACGGCGTGTTTGGAAAGGTCGTCGTAGACGATGAGCACATCCTTGCCCATCTCCATGAAATATTCGCCCATGGCGCAGCCCGCGTAGGGAGCGATGTACTGCATGGAGGCGGACTCCCCCGCCGAAGCGCTGACGACGATGCAGTAGTCGAGCGCGCCGCGCGAACGGAGCACTTCCATGAGCTGCGCGACGGAGCTCGCCTTCTGCCCGATGGCGACGTAGATGCAGATGACGTCCTTCCCGCGCTGATTGAGGATGGTATCGAGCGCGATCGCCGTCTTGCCCGTCTGCCTGTCGCCGATGATGAGTTCGCGCTGTCCGCGCCCGATGGGGAACATGGAGTCGATGGCGATGAGCCCCGTTTCGAGCGGACGGTTGACGGGCTGACGGTCGATGATGCGGGGCGCGGGGACCTCGATGGGACGGTATCCGTCCGCGCCGATCTCCCCCTTGCCGTCGATGGGCGCGCCGAGCGCGTTGACCGCCCTGCCCAAAAAATTCCTGCCGACGGGCACGCCCGCCGTTTTCATGGTGCGGCGCACCGCGCCGCCTTCGGAGACGAGTTCATCGTTGCCGAAGAGGATACAACCCACACTTTCGCGCTTCAGATCCTGTACCATGCCGCGCACGCCCGAAGAAAATTCCACGATCTCCCCGTAGCTCACGCGCCCGAGCCCCGATACGGTGGCGACGCCGTCGCCGACGGAGACGACCGTGCCGAGCTCTTCGGAGACCGCCTTGGGCGCCCACTCCCGCACGGCGCTGCCGAGCAGCGGAACGACGTCGCCGTTCTGTTTGGGAACTTCGGTGATGATATCCTGAAGCTGACGGAAGCGCCCGTTGACGCTCCAATCATACACCTCCGCCCCAACTTCGAGGCGGAACCCGCCGGGAAAGGCGTCCGTCCGTTCGAAACCGAGCGTGACGTTTTCACCGTACTTCTTTTTGAGAAAGGCGAGGAAGCGCGCCTCCTGCGCTGGAGTGGGCGGCTCAGCCGCATACAGTTTTGCGCGAATGGGTTCAGTCATCTTTCTTATTCTCCGCTTGCGCGTCCGCGGCGTTCTCCCCCGCAGGCGCTCCCGCGGCGTCCGCCTGAGCGTCTACGGCGTCGAGGAACTGATCGAACGCCTCGGATGCGGTGTCTTTGAGTACGATCTTCCCCACCGCGTCCGTCACGATGGAGGCGATCTCGGCGCGCGCCTCCTTTGTGGCTTGCGCCTTGATGCGGACGGCGTCCTGTCGGGCGTCCGCTACGATATTTTTTGCAAGTTCGTCCGTCTCGCGGCGCTGTCGTTCATCGTATTCCGCCGTTTCCTTTTCCGCCTGACGGCGTTTTTCGGCGATCTCATCTTCGGCATGCGCGAGTTTTTCCTCGTAAGCGGCGCGCTTCTCCTCCGCCTCGGCGCATTTTTTTTGCGCGTCGGCGTCCATCTTCTCGTAATGCTCTCTCCGTTTTTGCATAAAGGAACGCACGGGCTTGTAAAGAAGAAGCCACAGCCCGGCGAACAGTATGACGAAATTGAGAAGGTGGAGCAGGATCTGCTGCCAGTCGATATTCAAAGGCATGACTGCCCTCCGTTACAGGACGAATATGACGAGGATGGCGACAATGAGAGCGTAGATGATCGCCGTCTCGATAAACACGAGTCCGAGCATGAGCGTAGAGCGGATCTTGCCCTCCGCCTCGGGCTGACGCGCGATCGCCTCGCTCGTCTTGGCAATGGCGATGCCCATGCCGATCGCGCCCGCGGCTGCCGCAAGCCCGATGGCGATGCCCGCGGCAAGCGCCTTGGAGCCCGAGGAGTCGGAACTATCTGAAGTTTCGGGCGCGGACGTATCCGTTTCGGCAAGGGGCGCAACCTCCGCGGCGCACGGCGCGGCGGTCTCGTCGCTGACGAGCACCTCCGCCGAGGCGGCGACGGGCGCCTGCGGCGCGGCGTTCTGCCCGACGAGCCCCGCAACGAGCAGCGCCGCAAGGACGAGCGCAAACGCCGCGCAGATGACGACAAACAATCTCTTTTTTGCAATCACTTTCATAACATGACCTCCTATGAATCTATCCGTCGGGAACAGTCCCTCAGGCGGCGGGCGCCCTTTCGGGAGCGCCCTTCTTTTTCTTTTCTTTTTTGGGCTTTCTGATATACGGCTCGCTCACTTCGCCGTAGAAGAGCGTGGTGAGCATGGTGAGCACGTACGTTTGGATGAGCGCGTGCAGCACGGTGAACAGCACGCCCACGATGACGGGCAGCACGAACGAAAGCGCCAGATAGTAATACACGAGCTCCGTGACGAGCATGCCGCTCAAAAGCGCGCCGAAGAGACGGAAACTCATCGAGATGGGCAGGGAGAACTCCTTGAGCGTGCGCCCCACGCCGCGCAGTTTGTTGGAGACGATCCCCCCCGAAAGAATGACGAGGTAGGAAAGGCACCCGAGCGCGATCGCGCCGTTGATATCGGAGAGCGGCGCGGGCAGGACGACGGAGGCGCCCGCCATCGTGACGGCGGGAACGCCGACGAGCTCGAAGAGCGTACCGATAAAGATGTACGCGCCCGCGGCAAAGACGTAAGCGCCCAAAAAGTTGTTCCTGTGCGGGCTGTTGCTCCTTGCAAGCCCGTCGAAGAGCCCCACCGCCTGCTCGAGAAGCATCTGAAACTTCCCGGGGACGAGTTTGAACTTCGGGATCACAAAGATGCGGACGACCGCCGCGAACACAAGGATGACCCCCGTGACGACAAAGGCGGAGATCAGCCCCGGGTTGACCGGCAGCCCGAAGAGGCTGATCTTATCCCCTTCGTGCAGGACGGCGTCCTTCATCGTATCCTGAATCGTCGCATCTTTCACATATAGTCCGTCCGTCAGCACAATGCCGACGATGAGCGCGGCAATGACTGCGACCACGACGCCGAGAAAGATACACGTCTGTTTTTTTGTCATGCTCCCTCCTTGAAAGCGGCTTGCGGAGCCCGCAAACAGCTTCAAACCGCTCCTATTATAGCGCGCCCTTCGGCGCCTGTCAAACGCTGAGCGGGCTCGCGGGTATGAAAAAAACGGATTCTATTTATCCGTTTTAATTATACTTTCGCTGAACGATATGCTGTTTTCCGCCCCGAACGGGCGCGTTTTTTTACGGTTTTTCCCGCGACGCGGCGCCCGAACGGGCGGCGAAACGGCGGCGGAAACACACCCTCGCCCGCGCGCACACCTCGCCGCAGAAGGCGACGAACGCGCCGTCGCCGCCGAAGGCAAAGCAGAACGCTTCCCGCGTTCCGAAGAGGTCGACGGTGATGCGGACGGGAAAAGCGGGCGAAGGCATCTTCGCGGCAGCCCTTGAATACCCTCCCCCGAGTACTTTTTCCACGCGCCGTTCGAACTTCTCCGCCGCCGCGCCGTCGAAGGAGACGGCGGCGAACGCGGGGAGCCCCTCGCGGGAGAAGCGCGAACGGACGAAAGCGTGCGCGTCCCCTGTGAGCCAACACGCGATCACGCCGTCCTCCAACCGCCTGAGGCGGTGATACAGGTGGGTAAAGTCGCGGCGGAACGCCTCTTCGCCCGCCGCGGTCATATCGTACGAAACTTCCATACCGGTCATTTCCCTGCGCGTCCGAAAATTTCGGGCAGCGCGCGGGCGTTGTTTCCGCCCGCGCGCTCCTTATTTACATTTTGATCGCGATCTTCATCACGCCGTCTTTCTTCGCCTCGAAGAGCGCGTAGGCGCGGTCGAGCTCGGAAAAGGCGAACGTATGCGTGATGAGCGGCGTGGTATCGAGCTTCCCCGCCGCGATGAGTTCCATGATCTCGCCGCACTTGCAGCCGTCCACACCGCCCGTCTTGAAGGTGAGGTTTTTGCCGTACATCTCGGGGAGGGGCAGGATCTGAGGCTTATCGTACAACGCTGCGACCGCCACGACGGCGTTGGGGCGCGCGCAAGCCCACGCGAGGCGGAAGCTCTCCTCGGTGCCCGCCGCCTCGATCACGGCGTCCGCGCCGCCGTGCGCGCTGTTCGCCTGCACGAAGGGCTCCGCTTCCTCGGGCGAGACGGTGAGCACGTCGGGATAATGTTCCTTCACAAAGCGGCGGCGGACGGGATCCTTTTCGCAGACGATGACGCGCGCGGGCTCTTTCAGGCGCGCGCAGAGCAGCGTGCAGACGCCCGTGGGTCCCGCGCCGATGACGAGCACGGTATCGCCCTTCCCGATCTCGGCGATATCCGCCGCCCAATACCCCGTTGCGAGGATATCGCCCGCGAAGAGCGCCGCCTCGTCCGTAACGCCGTCGGGGATCTTCGTCAGCCCCGTATCCGCATAGGGCACGCGGACGTACTCCGCCTGACCGCCGTCGATGCGGCAGCCGAGCGCCCAGCCGCCGTTCGGGTCCGTGCAGTTATTCACGAATCCGCGGCGGCAGAAAAAGCATTCGCCGCAGTACGTCTCCACATTGACGGCGACGCGGTCGCCCCTGCGGAAGGGAACGGCGCTCCCCGCCTCCACCACGACGCCCACCATCTCGTGCCCGACGGCGATCCCCCTGACGGCGCGCGGCACGGAGCCGTGCATGATGTGCAGATCACTCGTGCAGATGCTTGCGAGCGTCACGCGGACGACTGCGTCGCGCGCGCCCGAAACGCGCGGCTTCGCCTTCTCCGTGAATGCGAATTTTCCGCGATCGAGATATGTATACGCCTTCATACCGTGCGCCCGTCCTTCTCTTTTTGCAATATTATACCCCCTGCGGGGCGCGATGTCAACGCCTTCGGAAAGCGCCTTGCGGTTTTCAGAAAAATGTGATATAATGTATGCGGACGCATATCTTAAAGGGAGCGGCGCGCCACGGGAACGCATATGTTGGAAAAGTTGTTCGGAAAACGCTCGACGGGCATCATATGGATGATCAGCGCAGGGATCCTGCTCTTTTTGCTTGCGGGATTCCTCGCCTCCTACTTCCTGTGGAAGGCGGTGGATCTGTATTCGCTCCTCGGCTACGCGCTGTTCATTGCGCTCGCGCTCGCGCTCATCACACTGCCCGCCGTCGTTCAGAAAAAGTTCAAACTCTATATCCCGCCCTTCGTGCAGACGGGGATGTGCGTATACGCCGTTTTGTACCTTGTGAACGACCTGCTCCCCACGCCGCAGGCGACAGACGAGCTCACCCTCATACAGGTCAACTTTTTGCCGGCGATCGGCGGATTTTTCCTGTGCGCCGCCATCTTTTCCGTCATATATTCCCTGCTCCGCGCCCGCGCGCTGCGCAAGGGCAAAAAACTTGCGGAGTGGGCGGTGCCCCTCGTCACCTTTTTCGCGACGACGCTCCTGCTCATCCTCATCAATATGCCCTCCCTCTTCATCACGCTGCCGCCCTTCTCGCACGGCGCGCACGACGTCACTTCGGCGCTCGTGAACGCCGCGGGCTATGAGTTCGGCGCCGTCGTATTCTGCCTGACGGGATGGGCGACGATGCGGACGGGCAGGTCGGAGTGGTACACCATCCGCAGTTTCCGCAACGCCGAGCGCGCCAAGAGCGAGGCGGTGCAGCGCGGCAACAGGACGCTTCTGACCGTTGTGGAGAACATGGAGCGCGACAGGACGGATTACAGAAAGCTCCTGCGGCGCACCAAGGCGCAGTTCTACCTCGCAAGGCTCATCTTTCTTATCTTCTACGCGGCGTACCTCGTGTTCTCCTGCATCAGCTTCTATGAAATGGGCAGGCTCGGATACGCGATCATCATCATGACCGCCGCGGGCTTTGCGCTGACCACCGCCGTATACTTTTACGAATTTTACCTCTTCCGCCGCAACGCGCTCAATCAGCGGCTGCGCAAACTCAAGATCGTGCGGACGGCGATCAAACTGTACACCTTCCTTCTGACCGCGTTCGCCACGGTGGCGGCAAACTTCCACTATCAGCCCGTGACGGCGCTCGTCGCCGTGGGGATGGCTGTGTTCAACCTTGCCGTGCTCTTTTACAACCTGTTCGGGAAGCCGCGCCGCTACCCCGCCGCGCCGCCCATGCACAGGCACGGGTCCAAGCCCGAGCCTTCGGACATGGCGCCCGCCGAAGGCGCGCACGAGGCGCAAGGCGCAGACATGCCCCCCGCCGATCCGCCCGACGACCCGACATAGCATGCGAAAAAGCCGCTCCTTCCGGAGCGGCTTTTCCTTACAGATCGTTTTTATTTTCCCATATCTCCGCCATGCTTCTGATAATCCGCCGTTAAAGAACGATCGAGAATATAATCGCTGTACCTGTTCAGCAATCTTTCAAATGCACCCTTCGAAAGAGGCGTATAGTCGATATCTTCGTCAAACTCCGGATCGTCCGACTGCAAAAAGTTGATACGCTTTTTCCGCATATCAACAACGCACAGCTGATAGACTTCATGCGCGCACTCCACGCTGAAAGCAAACGTAAAATAAACGATCACCCCATTTTTCTCAAAGGGCGTATCCGTCTTGGCGAGGAGATCCCCGCGGCGATGGACAGCATATTTCAGTTCGGCATAAAATTTCTTTATCGCGCGCCTCGTATCGTCATCGGTGCAATCGCATGAAGTAAACGCGATCCCGTCGAAGGCATCGGCAAGATCGTTGTAGAACTCCCAAAGGTATCTGTTCCCGCGATAAGGACCGTAATTGCCGAACGCCCGCATGAGGACGATCGCCCAATCGGCAAAAGTACCGGCAGTCATGTCCCCGCGCAAAAAAGCGCGTACGCCCGAGAGCATCGCTTCCGCGTCAAAATAATCGGCGGATTCATAATACTCACAACGCGCCGCAAGTCCGATGAGTTCCTCGCTCTCGCGGCGGATTGCCGCAAACACGCGCTCTTTGGGCATCGGCTCCCGCTCGCGATACCGGAGATTCAACAGCCGTGAACCGTATTCGCCGAACAGATCGTCGTCATCCTCATACCCTTGCAGACTGTATGTTCCGCCGCAGAACGTTTCACGCACGACCGCTGATAATTTGCTGAAATGTTCCCGCGAGAGCATAACTTCCGGAAAGACGTCGCCATAGGCGCCCTTCCCGATCTGTTTGCGGGGCATATCGTGAATGAATTCGTACCGCATTTCATAAAAATCGAGGCGGAGCGCCTCCACGTCGTCTTCCGAGTTTTCGCAATAAAACCCGAATGTATACTTCTTTGTCATAGACACCTCCAAGAAAAAAAGGCGGGTCGAACCGTACTCCCCCGCCCGTTGAGTTTTTGAAGAGAACGCGCAGCCTGTTCCTTAAAACAACCGAAACGCCTAAACATGCGCCATAACGGATAACTCCTGAGCTGAAACACAGACGATAAACCAAAACTGTGACCATCATTTATCTCAACAGAATTTCCCTGTCGCTGTTGCCCGCTTTCGTCCTCTTCCGGAAAGCGCTCATATCTCCACGAAGTTCGTGAGGTTGGCACGGTCTATGGCGACCTGCAGCTTTGCGATCTTCTCGCGCAGCGCACGCTCATCTGCCGCGGCAACGTTCACATCGTACAGACATTGCGTATACTCGACGACTCCGCTATAGGTGATCTCCCGATCGAGCTGACGAAAGCCCGCAAGACGCGAAAGCTGCGTACGTTCGTTCTGCATCTGTGCGAGCATGACGAGCGCTTCGCCGATGGTGATCCCGAAATCATCTACCGCAACGCTGCAATTCGCCTTGGCGAGCACGGCGCGGAGCGTACGGATACGGCCGTCGAGCTCATGCACCGCGGCGCGCGTTGCGGCGTATTCGTAGCCGTCGTCCGAACGGGGCTCCCCCTCTTTATAGGAGACGCGGGAACAGCGTTCCTCCTTCTCGATGAAATCGGTCTTCTGCGCCTCAAGTTCCTTGATCATCTTCATAACTTCCGCATGACAAACCTTCATATCATACCTCCCGTGTGATGTTGTGACTCTATTATCGCACAAACCTTCTCGCTTGTAAATGCGCAGTTTAATTTATTTTTTTGACCTCTTATTTT
>DBGBVX010000101.1:0-14641 GCA_048370055.1 Candidatus Gallimonas sp.
CTTCTTCCAACACATTCACTTCGTTCTTTGCCATTTTGCTGCTTTAATCTCCTTTGCGTATGGTCGCCACCAAATAAATAATGCGAAAACAGACCACCCGCAGGGGAAAATCTATTTTCGCATTTAATGATAAACTATAAATTCCCCACTTTTTTTTGCTATACGGTTGCATTTTTCCCGCGCGTATGATAAAATGACTTAAATCGCGCGGCGGGCGATCCCGCGCGCGCCTGTTTTGACTATGAGAAAAATTGTTTTGAAAACAGCGATCATCACGCTGGGCGCCACGATCATTCTTGCGATCGCCGTATTCGGCATCGTTTCGCTGGTCGCGCCCACGCAGATGATGGAGCTCACGCTCTCGCTCGGGCTCGACCGTATCGGCGCGGACTATGCCTTTCAGGAATACGAGCGCTCGGGAAGTGTCTCCTATCTCGCCCGCTCCTTCGAGATATGCGCGGCGGGCGGATACGACGACAGCGCGGCGGACAGGCGGTTCGATCTGCTCTATACGGACAACGCGGAACAATTCGCCGATCTGTGCGAAGCGCGCAACGAGCAGACCGACAACGCGCTCGGGTACGATTACCGCGACTATGTGGTGGGACTTGGCGCATGCGTCAAGTACCGCCTCGCACCGGACGACGCGGAAAAGCAGAAGGCGCTCGAACTCGCCTTTGCGGAGACCGATACAAACTTCCCCGCGGGCAATCCTGTTATCGCCCTTGCGGTGGAGGCGGCAAAGGATTCGGACGCCGCGTTCTGCGGAACGCTTGCCGACAGCATGAAATCTTCCTTCGACATCAAGGCAGAGGGGTTTAACGTAACGGATTTTATCAATATCGTAAATATTTTGGAGGGAGTTGCAAATGAGTAAAATCGTGAAAGAAGGGCTTACGTTCGACGACGTCCTGCTCATTCCGCAGGCGTCCGACGTATTGCCGAACGAAGTGGACCTGAGAACGACGCTGACAGAGGGGATCGATCTGAACATTCCCATCATCTCCGCCGCGATGGATACGGTCACGGAGAGCCGCCTTGCGATCGCCATGGCGCGCGAGGGCGGCATGGGCATCATCCACAAGAACATGTCCATCGAAGAGCAGGCGAAGGAAGTCGATAAGGTCAAGCGTTCGGAGCACGGCGTCATCACCGATCCCTTCTTTCTCGAGCCGCAGAACCTCGTAAAGGACGCGGTCGCGCTCATGGAGCGTTACCGCATCAGCGGCGTGCCTATCACAAAGGGCGGCAAGCTCGTGGGCATCCTCACCAACCGCGATCTGAGGTTCGAAACGAATTTCGATCAGCCCATCGAGAACGTGATGACGAAGAAAAATCTCGTCACCGCGCCCGTCGGGACCTCTCTTGCCGACGCGCAGAAGATCTTGGGCAAGCACCGCATCGAGAAACTTCCCATCGTCGACGACGAGGGATATCTCAAGGGGCTCATCACCATCAAAGATATCGAAAAGAGCATCCAATACCCCAACTCCGCGCGCGATAAGAACGGAAGGCTCCTCGTCGGCGCGGCGGTGGGCACCTCCGCCAACACGATGGAGCGCGTCGCGGCGCTCGTCGAGGCAAAGGCGGATATCATCGCCATCGACACGGCGCACGGGCACTCAAAAATGGTGCTTAAAAAGATCGCCGAGATCAAATCCAAATTCCCGAACGTTCCGCTCATCGCGGGCAACATCGCAACGGCTTCGGGCACCGAGGCGCTCATCGACGCGGGCGCGGATGTGGTGAAAGTGGGCATCGGTCCCGGCTCCATCTGCACCACGCGCGTCGTCGCGGGCATCGGCGTGCCGCAGCTCACTGCGGTCATGGACTGCGCCGAGGCGGCGGATAAACGCGGTAAGCGCATCATCGCCGACGGCGGCATCAAGTATTCGGGCGATATCGTCAAGGCGCTCGCGGCGGGCGGCAGCGCGGTCATGATCGGTTCCATGCTCGCGGGCACGACCGAGAGCCCCGGCGAGATCGAACTCTATCAGGGCAGGAGCTTCAAGGTATACCGCGGCATGGGTTCGCTCTCCGCGATGGCGGCGGGCTCCAAGGACCGCTACTTTCAGGAGAACTCCTCCAAGTTCGTTCCCGAGGGCGTGGAAGGGCGCGTTCCCTTCCGCGGCACCGTCTCGGAGATCGTCTATCAGATGGTGGGCGGCATCCGCTCGGGCATGGGGTATTGCGGCAAGCACAACATCGAAGAGCTCCGCAAAAACTCCGAGTTCGTCCGCATCACCAACGCGGGACTTCTCGAGAGCCATCCCCACGATATCTCCATCAGCAAGGAAGCGCCCAACTACTCGGTGCGCAACTGAGAACGGCTTTCACGGAAAACGCCCGTACGGGCGTTTTCGTTCATATGACTAATTTTTGAGGGAAACATACATGCAACACCAAAAAGTGCTCGTTTTGGACTTCGGCGGGCAATACAATCAGCTCATTGCGCGCCGCGTGCGCGATCTCAAAGTCTATTGCGATCTGAAACCCTGCGACATGACGGCAGAGGAGATCAAAGCCTACGATCCCATCGGCATCATCTTCACGGGCGGTCCCAACAGCGTATATGACCCCGCCTCTCCCCATGTGGACAAGGCGATCTTCTCGCTCGGCATCCCCGTTTTGGGCATCTGCTACGGCTGTCAGCTCATCGCCTACACGTTGGGCGGCAAAGTGGAACACGCCGCGCAAAGCGAATACGGCAGGCGGGAGTTTACCTTTATCAAGGATAGCCCCGTTTCGGCGGATATCCCCGCCAAGAGCGTCTGTTGGATGAGCCATACCGACCACGTGACCGAGGTGCCCGCGGGTTTTGAAGTGCTCGCTACCACCGAGAGCTGCCCCGTCACCGTATACGGGAACGTGGAAAAGCGCGTCTACGGCGTGCAGTTTCATCCCGAAGTCGTGCACTCGCAGTACGGCAATAAGATCCTTGAAAACTTCCTCTATAAGGTCTGCGGCGCCAAGGGCGATTGGACGATGGCGAACTTCGTCGCCGAACAGGTCGCCGCGCTCAGGGCGAAGATCGGCGGGAAAAAGGTGCTGTGCGCCATGTCGGGCGGGGTGGATTCCGCCGTCGCCGCAACGCTCGTGCACCGCGCCGTGGGCGATCAGCTCGTGTGCGTGTTCGTCGATCACGGGCTGTTGCGCAAGGGCGAATCGGAGGAGGTCATGGCGGTGTTCAAAGACCGCCTCGGCATGAATCTCATCCGCGCGGACGCGGGCAAGCGTTTCCTCAGCAAATTGGAGGGCGTCTCCGATCCCGAGCAAAAGCGCAAGATCATCGGCGCGGAGTTCATCAAAGTGTTCGAGCTCGAGGCGAAAAAGATCGGCGCGGTCGATTTCCTCGTGCAGGGCACCATCTATCCCGACGTCATCGAGAGCGGAAAGGATAAGAGCGCCGTCATCAAGTCGCACCACAACGTGGGCGGGCTGCCCTCCGTCGTCGATTTCAAGGAGATCGTCGAGCCGCTCCGCGACCTCTTCAAAGACGAAGTGCGCCGCGTGGGCACCGAGCTCGGGCTCCCCGATTCCGTCGTACAGCGTCAGCCCTTCCCGGGCCCCGGGCTCGCCATCCGCATCATGGGCGAAGTCACGCGCGAAAAGCTCGAAACGCTGCGCGACGCGGATTACATCTTCCGCGAAGAGATCGCCAAAGCGGGATTAAACCGCGAAATCTGGCAGTACTTCGCCGTCATCACCAACTCCAAAACGGTGGGCGTGCAGGGCGATTTCCGCACCTATGAGAACGTGATCGCGCTCCGCGCCGTCACGAGCGTGGACGCCATGACCGCCGATTGGGCGCGCATCCCGTTCGACGTATTGGAGAAGATCTCCAACCGCATCACGAACGAAGTGCCGCACGCCAACCGCATCGTGTACGATATCACTTCCAAACCGCCGGCAACCATCGAATGGGAATAATAATTCACGCTTTTTCTTGCGGGCTGACGCGGGGAAATAATCAAACAATATTCGGAACAATGCGCGCCGCGGGTAGTCCCGCGGCGCGCACAATAAAAGGAGAACGCTATGCGCAGATATGACCGCGAGACGAGCTATGAAGAGGCGGTGGAGATTTTGCGCGGCTGTCCGTATGCGACGGTCGCCTTTCACGGCGGGGAATACCCGTACGCCGTGCCCATGCACTTCGGCATTGCGGAAGAGGACGGCGCGCTCGCGCTGTACTTTCACGGCGCAAAAGAGGGGAAAAAGCACGACCTTCTCGCCCGAAACAGCCGCGTTGCCTTCTCCGCCGTAAAGTCTTGCGAGAATATCCCGCCCCGCGGCGGTGCCGCCTGTACCGCAACGGCGCGCTTTGAGAGCGTGTTCGGAGAAGGGGAGATGGCTCCGCTTGCGGGCGAAGAGCGGGAGCGCGGGCTCAGAGCGCTGCTCGCGCGCTGCGGCATGGCGGGCGGATTTTTGCCCGACGTCCTCTCGCGCACCTGCGTTCTCAAACTCACCGTAAGCTCGCTCACGGGAAAACGGCATGAATGACGGTTCATGTCTATCTATGCGGCGCGTTGCGCCGCTTTTTTTGCGTCAAAGAGCAGTTCTATAAATCTATACGTGAACACATGTGCATATATTTTATCATTTGAGCGCGGGAAATGAAAAAATTCCGTGAAAAAATCAAAAATGGGGATTGACGAGCGGACAGGCGTGGTATATAATAACAGAGGAAAAAAGTGAACGGGTTGCGTTCACAAAAAATATCAAGGAGTAGTAATTATGGCAAGGTTTACGTTACCCAGAGACCTGTATCACGGCAAGGGTGCGCTTGAAGCGCTCAAGACGCTCAAGGGCAAGAAGGCGATCGTCTGCGTCGGCGGCGGTTCGATGAAGAAGTTCGGCTTCCTCGATAAGGCGGTCTCCTACCTCAAAGAGGCGGGCATGGAAGTGCAGCTCTTCGAGGGCATCGAGCCCGATCCCTCCGTCGAGACGGTCATGAAGGGCGCGCAGGCGATGCTCGATTTCGGTCCCGATTGGATCATCGCAATGGGCGGCGGTTCGCCCATCGACGCGGCGAAGGCGATGTGGATCAAGTACGAGTATCCCGACATCACGTTCGAAGAGATGTGCAAAGTGTTCGGCATCCCCGAGCTGAGAAAGAAGGCGAAGTTCTGCGCCATCTCCTCCACGAGCGGCACGGCGACGGAAGTCACGGCGTTCTCCATCATCACCGACTATCAGAAGGGTATCAAGTACCCGATCGCAGACTTTGAGATCACGCCCGACGTTGCGATCGTCGATCCCGACCTTGCCGAGACGATGCCCAAGAAGCTCGTCGCGCACACGGGTATGGACGCCATGACGCACGCGATCGAGGCGTACGTCTCCACGGCGCACTGTAACTATACCGATCCTTTGGCGATCTTCGCGATCAAGATGATCCAAAACGACCTCGTCGATTCCTACAACGGCGATATGGAAAAGCGCGACGCCATGCACGACGCGCAGTGCCTTGCGGGTATGGCGTTCTCCAACGCGCTCCTCGGCATCGTGCACTCCATGGCGCACAAGACGGGCGCAGCGTTCGCCGATTACGGCGCGCACATCATCCACGGCGCGGCAAACGCAATGTATCTGCCCAAGGTCATCGCGTTCAACGCGAAGGATCCCACCGCGAAGAAGCGCTACGGCGTGATCGCCGACTATATGGGCCTCGGCGGCAAGGACGACGACGAGAAGGTCGCGCTCCTCATCAAGTACCTGCGCAAGATGAACGACGATCTGAACATCCCGCACTGCATCAAGAACTACGGCGCGGACAGCTATCCCTGCGAGCAGGGCTTCGTTCCCGAGAACGTGTTCCTCGAGAGACTGCACGATATCGCGGTCAACGCCATCGGCGACGCCTGCACGGGCTCCAATCCCCGTCAGCCTTCCGTCGAGGAGATGGAAAAGCTGCTCAAGTGCTGCTACTACGATACGGAAGTCGATTTCTGAGATCTGTAAAAAAAATTCCCGCCTGTGCGGGAATTTTTTATAACGGACAGGGCTGCGATCGGCGCGGCGGGGTATAACTCCGTCCGCGCCGCACAGTTTATAAATACCGAGTCTGCGCGCGGGCGGCGCCCGCGGCGGGAACGGGAAGGAGGGGCATGCACCTCATCAACATGTTCGACGCGTCCGCCGCGGGGTTGGCGCACAATCTGCGCATGGCGGCGGGAGGGTTCTTTACGCCCGTTCTGAGAGCCGTAAGCCTGCTCGGGAACGGCGGGGCGGTTTTTATTGCCGTCGCCGTATTTCTTCTGTTGTTTCGCAGATCGCGCAAAACGGGGATCCTCGCGCTGATCGCGCTGCTCGTCGGGACGATCCTGACCGACCTGCTGCTCAAGCATATCGTCGCGCGCCCGCGCCCGTTCGAGGACGCCGCCTCCGTATTTTACGGATATTGGCTTGAGGCGGGGAGCCTGCCCGCAAGCGGATATTCCTTCCCTTCCGGACATACGACGGCGGCAATGTCGTTTGCGATGGCGCTTCTTTTGGGCGGAAAAAAGAGCGTTTCGTGGTTGAGTCTTCTCATTCCGCTTGTCATGGGCTTTTCGAGGGTCTATTTCTGCGTGCATTATGCAAGCGACGTCGCGGCGGGCTTTTTGGCGGGGCTCATTGCGGGGGCGGCGGCATGGGGCGTCGTTGCGCTCCTGACGCGCGCGCAATGGTTCCGTTCATTCCTGTGCGCGCGCGGCTTGCCCGAAAAACTTGCCGAACGCCCGCGCCCGTCCTGACGGAAAACGCCCGCGGGACTTTGTTTTTCAAAAATATCAAACAACGCCGCTCCAACCGGAGCGGCGTTTGTCGTTCATATCTTGTTTCCGCAATGTCCGCAGAACGCGGCGTCTGCGCCGACAGATTCTCCGCAATGCGGGCACGTTTTTGTGAGCGGCGCGCCGCATTTTTCGCAGAAGTGCAGCTCCGCGTCGTTCTCGGCGCCGCACTTCGGGCAGGCGATCGTATCTCTTTTTTGCGCCGCCTGCGCGATCGCCCCGACGGCGGGGGAGAGCTCGGCAGCCGCCTCGTTGAGGACGGGCACCGTCTCGTTCTTGTGATAGGTGGCGATCTGCTTTTGGAAGCCGAACATGAGCATGGCGACGCCGATGGTGAGCATGGGGAGCCCGATCATGAGCAGCCAAAACAAGGGGGAGAGTTCCCCGCTTCCGAGCGCGGAGAAAAAGTTCACCGAGCCGATGATCGTGCAGGCGAGCCCACCGAGCACAAGAACGGCGCCGATGACTTTGAGCCCTCGCTTTGTCAGATTGTGTTTCTTCTTTTCGGGATCCTGCATAAAAATTCCCTCCGTTCCCTTACAGTATCGCATGAACGGCGGAAAAAGTCTAGCGTTTTGCGCTATTTTGCTTCGATCATTCCTGCGTCGCGGAAAAATTTTTCATTGTGCAGGACGGCGGGGTGTTCGGGCGCAAGCTGCGCGGCGCGGCGGTGGCAGGCAAGCGACGTCTCTCGCTGCCCGAGCGCCCAATGACTGCATACGAGTCCAAGCAGGGGATAAAGCGTGCGCGCGGACGCGTCGTCGAAGTCGCCTTCGGCGGAGCGATCGGGGCAGGCGAGCGCCGTTTCGTACCAATAGACCGCCTCGCGGTGGCGCCCCGTCTCCCGAAAGATCCGCCCTATCTCGCCGCATACGCCCCCGCGCGGCTCGCCGTATGCAAAGCTCCGCAGCAGGGCATTCAGTGCGCCCTGCCTGTCGCCCGCCGCTTCAAGGCAGGCGGCGAGCACCTTGCAAGCCTCGATCTTGTTCACATACCAACCGTCGCCCGCCAACATCTCCCGCAGTACCGCCTGCGCCTCCGTATACAGGCGGTTATAGTAGAGCTCGCGCCCGTAATAAAAGAGGTCGCGCGCGCCGAGTTTCTCTTCGGCGCGCCATTTCTGATAGATATGCAGGTTGCGCGCGCCGCGCGGCTTGTCGCTCCCGAGGTGCGTCACGCAAAACTCGTCGGATATGACCTTCCCGCGCGGGGAGATACATTCGTGAACGCGCCCCTCCCAACAAAACCCGAGCGCGCGCCGCATGATGCGTTCGCGGCAGTATACGCAGTTCCCGTTGGCGTATTTGCACACTGCCATGTCCGCGTTCTCCGCTTCGATGCGCGCTTTCAGGGCGTGCAGACGGGGGAGCATTTCGGGGGAGATCGCGTCGTCTGCGTCAAGCCACATCAAAAAGTCGCCCGTCGCCTGCGCAAAGGAATGGTTGCGGGCGGCGGAAAAGTCGTCCGTCCACGGAAAAGAATATACCGCGTCCGTATATTTTTTCGCAAGGGCGGCGGTGCCGTCCGTGCTTCCCGTATCGACAATAACGATCTCGTCGACTTCCCGCCGCACGCTGTCCAAACAGCGCGCCAATACCTTTTCTTCATCTTTTACGATCATACAGAGAGATAATTTCACAGCCATGCACCTCCGCCGTCTTTACAGGATATGATGGAATAGGGGCAATGCGTGCATTGCCCGTAAACGGCGCGATCTTTGCGCCATTCGGAGGAAAAAGAATGACAATTTACAAGAGATGCAGTGTATGCGGGTGCTGCCCGTGCATGTGTGCGAACGTGGAGATCTGGCGGACGGCGGATACGGTCGACGTGCGCAGCAGTTCCGGTTGCAGATGCCAGACCGGTCCTACCGGACCCACGGGGCCCACGGGGCGTACCGGTCTCACCGGTCCCACCGGAGCGACGGGCGCAACGGGAGCCACGGGTACGGCGGGCGCGACAGGCCCCACGGGTGCGGTGACATATGGGAAATAAAAGAGGAGCATGAACAAATCCGCCCGACGGAATTTTCCGTCGGGCGGATTTGTTTACAGGCATGCCGATTTAGTCGCCCGTGCGCTTTATTCGGGCAGATCTTCTACAATGGAATTTACGATGTTTTCAACAGATTTTTTGATGTTATAGGGTAGCTTTTTATAATTTTCGAGGAACTTTGCCTCTTCGGGCGTCAGGCGCACGGAAACTTCATCCTCTGTAAAAAATTGAGCGAGCGAAACGCCAAGCGTATTACAGATGATTTCAAGATTATGTATGGAAGGAACCGTGCCTCTCGAGAAGGTGTTTGCAAGCGTCGATTGATTGAGTCCCGAGAGTTCCGCAAGCCGGTACACGCTCATGTTGCGTTCTAAACGCAACTGATTTAATTTTGCAATTACGTCCATATAACAACCTGACCTCAAATCGATTTTACTACACTTTCTAACTATAATTAAAGCATATTTGAGTTGACATTATAGTTAGATTGTGCTATATTTAGGGTGTAATAAAATGTCCTTTCATGAACAAGGTGGAGTATGAGAAAAAATTTTCGTGTGATCGGCAGGATCTTTGCCGTGTGTATCCTTGTGTGCGCGCTGTTTTTGGCGGGCTGCGACCTGAGCGGGATGAACACGCCTTTCGGTCCCAAACCCTCGGAAGAGCCCGATGAACCCGCGGTGTATACGCTGCAATATACCGACGATACGGGGATCCATCAGATCGAAGTGCAGGCGGGCGCGCTGTATTCGATCGAGAGCATCCCGCAGCGGAAGGGGTACGACTTTGTAGGCCTGTTCGACGCCGAAGTAAACGGCACGCAGTACGTTTCGGCTTCGGGCGCCTCTCTTGCCCCTTATTCGGATAACAAAAATATGGTGCTGTATCCCCAATTCAAGCCGAAGGAATATACCTTCTATCTCAATTACGGGGAGAGCAGCGGCTCGGGCGTTCCCTACATCACGGCAAGCTACGGAGAAACGCTGTACGGGCTGCCGACGTATCTGCAATCGGCTGACGGAACCAAAGATTTCTGCGGTTGGTTTACGCAGAGCGGAGGCGGCGGGATACAGGTCGCAACGGAGAGTTCGATCATCGCCGGCAACGCCGTCGTGCAGGAACCGCTGATCGCAATCGATAATCCCTCGGTCAATCTGTACGCGCACTTTGAAGCGAAAACTTTCACGGTTTCCTTTTACTCGACGGACGGAAACACGCTTTTGCAGTCGATGACGCTTCCGTATGGAACGAATATCTCCGACGTGGCGGGCGACATCATGCAAAACAATAAAGTCGTGCTTTCGTGGAGCACGATCCGCGGCGGCACGCCGTTTACGGGGATCGTCGACCACGATATGAGCCTTTACGCTAAGGAACTCGGCATCCGCGTTACGTTCAATTCAAACGGCGGCAACAGCATCGCGCCGGTCGATATGGTCGAGGGAGGAAGTTTTCAGCTTCCTGTTCCGACGCGCCGAGGATATGCCTTTACAGGTTGGTATGATGTGTACGGAAACCTCTGCGACAGTTCGTATGTGCCTACGGAAAATACCACGCTCACGGCAAGGTGGAACGCGGAGAGCTATACGATCACATTGAATGCCAACGGCGGAACGGTAGCGCAGACCTCGCAATCGGTGACCTATGGGAGCATGTATCAGCTTCCCGTGCCTGAAAGAACGGGTTACGACTTCTGCGGATGGTATTGCAGCGATGTACAGATGACTTCCTCACAGGGCGCGGCGCTTTCGGCATGGAACATCATAGCCGATCAGAACTTTATTGCCATATGGAAAATGCAGGGGAGCGTAACGCTTTCTCTGAAACGTGAAAATTGCAAACAGGACAATGGCTTTGATCCCTCTGCGCAGGATACGGGTGCGGACGGCAACCATCATAACGGCTTTGAGCTCGGAGAACTGCTTGTCTCGAACTGTTCGCAGAACGGCAACGGCAATTTTACTGCCATCCCGGGGCAGGGACCTTCCTTAAAATACAAATTGCTGTGCAATCCCGCCGACCTTAAAACTTATGGCTGGGGGATAGAATCAAACTATCTGAACGACGATACATATACCGGCTCAGTCTACGGAACGAATATCAACCGTTCCAAGATCGGAAAAGGCGCTTATTACATAAGGGTCAATTATACGGACGGGTCGTACACGGAGAGCAACGCCGTTAACTTTATGGCGTCTGCCAAAAAGGGCAGCGAGATCTTGTTGAATTACAATGTGAATTCCAATAAGAAGATAAAAAGTATAGATGTTGTTATCCTTTACGAACTCACGTTCAAGGTGTATATGGCGTTCTCGGGGAATAAGTACACTTATTCCAACTGGCGCTGCACGACGACGCTGTATTTTGAATAATCAGCATGGGAGAGAGCAATGAGAGGCGGAAAAAAATATAAAAAATGGCTTGCGCTGTCGCTTGCGCTTCTGATGACCTGTTCGGTAGCGTTTGCGGGGTGTAACTTCGGGAACGACGCGCAGGACGACACCACGCAGACGCAGCCGACGGAATATGTCATTCAGTATACCGACGACGCGGGCGCGCACACCATCAATGTAAAAGACGGCGAACCGTTTGCTTTGGAAAGCGTTCCTGCCCGCACGGGTTACGATTTTATGGGGCTCTACGACGCCGAAGTCGGCGGCACGCAGTACGTTTCGGCAAACGGTCAGTCGCTCGCGCCCTATACGGATAAAAAGAATATGGTGCTGTTCCCGCAGTGGAAAGCAAAGGAGTATACGCTTTGGCTTGATTTTGCGGGGGCGGAGATCACGGGGCCGCGCAGCTATACGGCGATGTACGGACAGCCGATCCCCGAACTTCCGAAGAGTGTGTATCTTGAGAATCAGAGCTTCAAGGGATGGTTTACCGAGGAGGACTGCGGAGGGACGCAGGTCTCCGACAATGCGGGGCTTATCCTGAACAAAGCCATCGTCAACGAAAAGAATTTCGATCTGAGCGATCCGGACGGTTTCATCTACCTGTTTGCGGGATTTGAGATGGAGAAGCACACGGTCACGTTCTATTTCGGCAGCGGCATACAGCCCGAAACGGTGGAAGTTGAGCACGGAACGCCCATTTCCGAAGTGGTGCCGAATACGCGCAACGAAGATGGATTTGCGGTGCTCTCGTGGTCGGAACGCGAGAGCGGCGGGCAGGTATTCAACGGAAACGTCACGGGTCCTATGGTGCTCTATGCCGTAGAGTGGGCGCCCGTCATCGAGCTGGATACGGACGGCGGGCAGGCATTCCCGCCCATTGTGGCGGCGGCAGGTACGCGCGTGACGCTTCCTTCGCCTGTACGCGAAAATTATAAGTTCCTGTATTGGGAAGATGAAACGGGTAACGAAGCGCTCATAACAAGGATGCCCGAGGAAAGCATAAAACTCACGGCAGCATGGCAGGCGATGCTCATTTTCGATGAAAACGGCGGTACATCCGTAAGCGATATTTCCGCCGAGGCAGGCACAGCGATCACGCTGCCCGTACCCACGCGGGAGGGCTATATCTTTGCGGGGTGGTATACCGATGAAAAGAAGCCGTTTACATCGGCGGCTATGCCTTCCGAGAGCGAGCTTCTGAAAGCGGGTTGGTATACTGTGGAAACGGTGAAGTCGGTGATTGTAAGTGCGGATAGTTCTTACAGATACCGTTACACGATGCTTACAAAAATCGATTTGGCAGAACTAGCGGGACTGAATATAACAGAACCTACCACAGTTCAGATAGATGCCTATTTGCAGATAGACCACTATGCGGGTTCATATTCGGATTTTGGGAACGTTACATTTGGGTTATATTCGCAGGATAAGGTCAGTTCCGCATACGCTTTGGCAGAAGAGGTCACGTTCAGACACAACGATCAGGATGGTTATCAGCAAAGAGAATATCACGCAACGGTACGCTTGGAAGGTAATATTTTCTATGTAGGAACTTATTCGGATAAATATGGATATTTCCGTGATTTCTACGTTGAAGTGACTTATCCCGATACTTCGAAATTGTATCTGTAAAATAAAAAAATCTATATAAAGGAAGGAGAGATGTAAATGAAAAGTGCAAGAAAAATCAAGTGGCTTGCCGTGCTCATGGCTGTTGTCATGTCCTGCTCGATCGCGCTTACGGGCTGCGGTCTGTTCGGCGGCGGCGACGACGACACGACGCAGACGGAACCCGTCGAGTATACCATTCAGTATACCGACGACGCCGGCACGCACAGCATCAAGGTGAAGGACGGCGATCCGTTTGCGCTGGAAGTAATTCCTACCCGCACGGGTTACGACTTTATGGGGCTCTATGACGCCGAGGTGGGCGGCACGCAGTACGTTTCGGCGAGCGGTTCCTCGCTCACGCCGTTCACGGACAAAAAGAACATGGTGCTGTTCCCGCAGTGGAAGGCGAAAGAGTATACGATCGTATTCAGGTACGATGAAAACGCGGTGTTTTCCGGCGATCGTTCCCTCAGCGTTCACTACGGGGAAAGACTGCAGGTGCTTACGTCAAATCCCTCCCTTGAGAACAGCGTGTTCAAGGGTTGGTATACGGAAGAGAACTGCGGCGGCACGCAGATCGCAGATCGCACCGGCGTTATTCCCGACAAAGCCATTGTCAACGAGAAGAATTTCGATCTGAGCAATCCCGACGGTTTCATCTACCTGTACGCGGGCTTTGAAATGCAGAAGTACACGGTCACGTTCTATTTCGGCAGCGGCATGCAGCCCGAAACGGTGGAAGTGGAGCACGGAACGCCCATTTCCGAAGTGGTGCCGAATACGCGCAACGAAGATGGGTTTGCGGTGCTCTCGTGGTCGGAACGCGAGAGCGGCGGGCAGGTATTCAACGGAAACGTCACGGGTCCCATGGTGCTCTATGCCGTAGAGTGGGCGCCCGTCATTGAGCTGAACGCCAACGGGGGCGACAGCGTTCCTTCGATCGTCGCGAAAGCGGGAACGAGCGTCACGCTGCCCACGCCTACGCGCACGAACTATAAGTTCCTCTATTGGCAGAATGCAGACGGCGAGCAGGCGCAGATCGCGACCATGCCCGCGGAGAGCACGTCGCTCACGGCTGTCTGGCAGGCGATGCTGGTGTTCGATGAAAACGGCGGTACGACAGTGGACGATATCTCGCAGGCGGTCGGCACGGCGGTTACGCTGCCCACGCCCGAAAAAGAGGGCTTCATTTTTGCAGGTTGGTACACCGCGGATAAAACAAAGTATTCCGCAACTTCCATGCCCGCCGCAAGCGTAGCGCTCAAAGCAGGGTGGTACAAGGCAGTAACTAAAGAAAAGGTTTTCTTGGAACAAGGTGATTATAGCTCAGTTATTCATGAGAAAACCCCTATTTTCTTGAGCAAATATAGAATTAACTTTTCCGAAGATGTGTCTGAATTCGATTGGACTCAAGATTTAAATGTAACGCTTGAGTTTCATGCAGATATTCATCACACATATAACGATTTTAATAGTAGTTGGGGAAAGGATCCTAGTCAATACCTGTATGCAACCAATGAGCATTTCTACTATTATTCACAAGAAGTTGTTTCAGATACTTATTTGCTTGGATCAACTACTCTGAATCATGGGCAAAACAAAGTCAATACTACTTTGACAAGTATGAGTTGGAGTGATACGTTAGCAGTTCCAACAAATGGCATTATTTATATTGCTCTTTCTTCTGATAAAGACGTGTACAATAATGATGCTATTAGTGGTTATGGTGAATTATACTATTAAGTGCAACAGATGAGGGAGAAAAAAAGTAGTTCATACAAATCTGTGGTAAAATAGAGTTGCGAAACCAATTTACGTCAAAGGAGATCTGTATGAACTACCACCATTTTACCATAGAAGAGC
>DBGBVX010000102.1:0-4693 GCA_048370055.1 Candidatus Gallimonas sp.
CAAAAAAATAAGAATAGGTTTTCTACCGCTGACAAAAGTAAATTGGACGAACGAGGCAATGCAAAAGCAGCGCCGCGACGCCATTGAAATGCTCAGCAAAATTCCCAATGTCGAGATAGTCGGCGGTGAAGACATGATCGAGACCGAAGAGCAGTCGCTCAAAATTCTCGAACGCTTTGAAAAAGACCGCCCCGATATGCTTGTCGCCCTTTTCACGACATTTGCGCTTGGCACAATCGTGTCGCTTTTTGCAAAGCGCCTCAAAGTGCCTGTCGTGCTGTGGTCGATTAAAGAACCCGATCCTGCGGGCGGCCGCCTTCAGGCGAATTCCTTCTGCGCGGCGAATATGAATTCGCACTTCCTCTATCGCTTCCACATTCCGTACTTCCATGTACACGGCAATATCGGCGACGAAAAAACTTTGCAGGACTTTGACAAGACAGTGCGTGTCGTCCGCGCCATGGACGCTGTCAGCAAGATGCGCATAGGTCTCATCGGCGGTCGCGTTCCCGGCTTCTACACTTCCAGCTGCGACGAAATGATGCTCCGCTCCAAGCTCGGACCGGAACTCAAATACATCATGATGCTCGAAGTCATGAACGACGCCAAGACCATCTCCAAGGAAGACCTCGACGAAGCCCTTAAAATCGTCAAGGCCGACGCGACCGGCGCGGAAGCCTCTGAAGGCGACCTCAAAAAGTCTGCGGCCCTCTACGCGGCGGTTTGCGGCATGAGAAAGAAGTTCGGCGTTGATACGTTTGCCTTCCGCTGCTGGCCGGAAGTTATAAATTCCGACCTCTACGGCATAACTGCGTGCTCGACCATCGGACATCTCACCAACCACGGCGTAATCACCGCCTGCGAAGGCGACGTGTACGGCGCGGTCCTCATGCGCCTGCAATACGAGCTCACCGGTGAGCTTCCGTTCTTCTGCGACCTCATCATGTGCGAACCCGACAAAGAATACGGGGTTGTATGGCACTGCGGCGCGGCTCCCTGCAAACTCTGCAAGAAGGGCTTCAAAAACTCCCTGCGCAACAGCTCCACTGTCGTCACCAAGGGCGTCGTCAACGAATTCCCGCTCAAGCCCGGCAGAGTCACGCTCGCGCGCCTCGGCGAAAAGCGCGACGGCGACGGCTTCAGAATGCTCATCGCCCCCGGCGAAGGCATCGACACCGACTTGTTTGTCCGCGGCAATCCGCTCAAGGTCAAGTTCGACGCCGGCTGCGAACGCGTCCGCGACACCGTCATCACACAGGGCTTTGAACACCACTTCTCCATGGCGTACGGCGACATCACCAAGGAGCTTCTCGACTACTGCCGCATAATGGACATCGAGCCGATAGTCCTGAAATAACCCCTAAAAGTTTAGAATTATGTCAAGCGACAAATTCCTAATCAAGCTATCGCCGAAAGACGGGTACAATCCCGTCTTCGAGCGCGGGCAGTACAATATGAAATTGACGTCGTTCGCGGTGCTGAAGCTGGCGAAGGGCGAGGTATATAAAAGCGCCACAGCCGACACGGAAGTGGCGTTTGTCCTCCTCGGCGGAAAGTGCGCTATGAAGGGCGACGGGTTTGATTTTCCGGAAGTCGGCGGGCGCAGAAACCCGTTCGACGGCGCCCCGCACACGGTCTATCTGCCGCGCGGTATTTCCTATGAAATAACGGCTTTGACCGACGTCGAGATCGCGGTCAACATAGCGCCCGCCTCGCGCGATACCGCGCGCCCGACTCTCATCACTCCCGAGATGACGCGCTCCTTCGAGCTTGGAAGGGACAACTTCACCCGCCGCGCCACCGTAATGCTCGACGAAAAATTCGATTCCGAGCATTTCTATATAGGGGAGGGCATGATTCCCTCCGGCAACTGGTCCGGCTATCCGCCGCACCGCCACGACATCGACAACCTGCCGGATGAAATAGATATGGAGGAAACATACTTCTACCTCTTCAATCCCCCGCAGGGTTTCGGTATCCAGAAAATATACACGCCCGACGGACGCATCGACGAAACCTACACGGTGAAAAATTACGACACCGTCGCAATCGCCGAAGGCTACCACCCGCTATGCGGGGCTCCCGGATACGACATGTATTACCTCTGGACAATGTGCGGACAGACCAACAGAGGGTTGATATCCTCGATGGATCCCGCGCATAAATGGGTTGTGGGCAAATAATGCAAGACTTGTTTTTAGGAATAGATTTCGGGACGGGCGGCTGCAAAGTGACGGCCGTCTCCGAATCGGGCGGAGTGGTCGCCGACGCGTCAGTCGAGTATCCAACCGAGTACCCGCACAGCGGGTGGTCGGAGCAGAATCCGTCGGACTGGTACGCCGCGATGTGCAAGGCGATAGCCGAGGTCGAAAAGAAGGGCGCGGACTTGTCGAAAGTAGCCGCCATATCCTTTGACGGCTCGACCCACAACGCGGTGCTGCTCGACGCAAATATGCGCCCTGTCCGCAAGACCATAATGTGGACCGACCAGCGCAGCGTCAAGGAGTGCGAGGAGCTCAAGCGCGGAATGTGCGACGAGATTTTCTCTACGGCCTATCAAATGCCGACTCCAACTTGGACGCTCCCGCAAATGATGTGGCTGAAAAATAACGAGCCCGACATCCTCGAAAAAACAGAGCACGTCCTTTTTGTAAAGGACTATGTGAGGTACTTGGTCACGGGAGTGTCCGTCACCGACTATATCGAGGCGCAGGGCACGCTATTTTTCGACATGAAATCGATGGCGTGGAGCGAGAAATTGGTCGGAATTTCCGGTCTGAAAATGGGCGCTCTTCCCGAGCTTGTGAAGCCTACGGACATAGTCGGTAAAGTATCCGCATCCGCCGCGCGCGACATGGGAATCCCGGAGGGAACGCCCGTCGTATGCGGCACGAGCGATTCAGCGGCCGAAGACTACGGCGCCGGGGCGATAAAGCCCGACGACTGCATCTTAAAGCTCGCCACTGCCGGCAATGTGAATGTAATGACATCCGCTCCGCACCCCTTCAAAACAACGCTTACATATTCGCATGTAATAGAGGGAATGTGGTACACGGTGTCGGCGACCAACGCGGCTGCGCTTTGCCAAAGGTGGTTTAGGGACGCGTTTTGCTCCGAGGAAAAAGCGGTGGCTGCAGCCGAGGGCAAGAGGGCGTTTGCGCTGATGGACGAACTCGCGGAGAAGTCTCCCGTGGGGGCGCGCGGAGTGATGTTCCACCCGTACCTGCAAGGGGAGCGCTCCCCGTATTGGGACGCCGACTTGCGCGCGAGCTTTACCGGCATTTCCATATCCTCCACCAAGGGGGACTTTATGAGGGCTCTCTTGGAGGGCGTTGCGTTCTCCCTGAAAGACTGCTACGGCGCGATAGAGGAAATAGGCCTTGATGTAAAGCGCATATTCCTGATAGGCGGCGGAGCAAAAAGCAAGTTGTGGAGCTCTATAATAGCAAATGTTTTCGACAAATCCGTGGCAGTCCCTATTCCTGGCGACGCATCTTACGGAACGGCGCTCATCGCTGGCGTCGGCGCGGGCGCTTTTAAGACCCCCGCTGAGGCCGTCGAAAAATGCCTGAAAATCGACAGGTTTGTCAAGCCCGACCCGCAGGTCGTACCGCGGTACGCCGAGCTTTTCAAAAAATACAAGGCGGCGCACGACGCACTCGCGCCCGTCTATAAAATGAAGTAATTTCCAAAACCAAACACTAAGGAGAAATAAAATGTTTGTCCCAAAAGGCAACTACATGTTTGAAATGATCCGCACGGAATTGGCAGACGCCGTGGGATCCGAATACGTAAACACGGGGGACTCCGATAAATTCGGACATTCCATCGACTATTATTGGATTCCCGAAATGTGGCATGACCGCGGCAAGGAAACCAAGAAGCCGGATTTTGTCGTGCACCCCGGAAGCGCTGAAGAAGTCGCGCGGGTCATAAAAATCGCAAACCAATACAAAATTCCCGTCGTCACATGGGGCGGCGGTTCAGGTTCGCAGGGCGGGGCGCTCCCGGCGTTCGGAGGAATTGTCCTCGACACCAAGCGCATGAACAAAGTTCTTAAAATAGACGAAAAATCCCTCACCGTGACGGCTGAAACGGGCATCATCGCCCGCCACCTCGAATGGACTGTCAATAAGAGCGGATACTCGACAATGCATTTGCCCGCGTCCATAGCTTGCGCTACGATAGGCGGATTCCTCGCCCACCGCGGTACGGGTGTGCTCTCGACAAAATGGGGCAAAATCGAGGACATGGTAATGAGCCTCGAAGTCGTCACCCCCACCGGCGAGATAATCAATACTTTGCCGATACCGCGCCACGCTTCCGGCCCCGATATGACAATGATGTTCCTTGGAAGCGAAGGCACGCTTGGCGTGATTACGAAAGTGACCCTCAAAATTCATCCGATTCCCGAAGCCCGCAAGTTCCGCGCGTACCTGTTCAAGGACTTCCACACGGCAATGAGCGCCGGCGCCGACTTGATGCGCAGCAGGCTGCGCCCGTGCGCCGTAAGGCTCTACGATGAAACCGAAACCCGCACGCACGTCCAGAAAGTGTTCGGCATAGACATCGATTCCGGCGCGTATTTGGTATTCGGCTTTGACGGCAGGGAAAAGATAGTCGATCTCGAGATGGAATACGCCCGCGAAATAATGGAGAAAAAATACAAGGGGCGCGATCTCGGCAGCAAGGG
>DBGBVX010000103.1:0-30847 GCA_048370055.1 Candidatus Gallimonas sp.
GTTGTCAATGACGGAGAATGAATTTTTCACGTTTTTCCACCTTAATCCGTTGACATATCGGGTGTAATAAGTTATAATGACAATTAGTTCAAAAAATGAAATAAATATTGGAGAATTGCTATGGCGAATATTCAAATCGTCACCGATTCGAACAGCGGCATCACGCAGGCAGAGGCGAAAGAACTGGGAATCTTCGTCGTGCCGATGCCCTTTCTGATCGACGGTGAAGAGTACTTTGAGGACATCAACCTCACGCAGGAACAGTTCTACGAGCATTTACAGGGCGACGCGGCTGTTTCGACCTCCCAACCCTCCGCCGTCAGCGTAACGGAGCTTTGGGACGAACTTTTGAAGGACGGCAGTGACGTTGTGCACATCCCCATGTCGAGCGGACTTTCGGAGACGTGCCACACCGCGCAGAACCTTGCGAAGGACTACGACGGGCGCGTGCAGGTCGTGGATAACCAACGCATCTCGGTCACGCTCAAACAGAGCGTTTTGGACGCGCTTAAACTCGCAAAAGAAGGAAAAAGCGCCGCCGAGATCAAGCAATACCTTGAAGCGACCAAATTTGACAGCAGCATCTACATTTCCCTCGATACGCTCAAGTACCTGAAAAAGGGCGGCAGGCTCACCCCCGCCGCGGCGCTCATCGGGACCATCCTCAAGATCAAGCCCGTGTTGCAGATCCAAGGCGAAAAATTGGACGCCTTCAAAAAAGTACATTCTTTGCGGCAGGCGAAAAACGAAATGATCGCCGCCATCCGCAGCGACCTTGCCACCCGCTTCAAAAAATATCTCGACGCGGGCGAAATGACCATCTCGATCGCGCACACGCACAACTACGAGGAGGCGCAGATCTTCAAAAAGGAGCTTGCCGAGACGTTCCCCAACGTCTCGATCTCCTACGTCGACCCCCTCTCACTCTCCGTCTCCTGCCATATCGGTCCCGGAGCGCTTGCCGTAACGGCAACGAGGGTGTTAAAATAAAATTTTCCGCATGAAAAACGGACGAGGTTCCTCGTCCGTTTTTTTTATTCGTTGCGCTTGGGATTTTTGGTCTGATCCAAAAGATAGTCGATGCTCGTGCCGTAGAAGTTGGCGAGCCGGATGAGCACGTCGGTGGGAATATCGTTTTCCCCCGTCTCGTATTTGGAATATCCCGTCTGAGACATCCCTAACATTTTTGCGACCTGCGTCTGCGTCAGGTCCCTGTCTTCGCGGAGATCGCGGATCCTTCGATACATACCATACTCCTTCTCTGCGCACTTCGGTGCGCTTTATTATGAAATATGTATGTAAGATTCCTTTACTTTTAACCTGTTTTAGATTAAAATGTAGTTGATTTCATCTGATTTATCGGAGGTATGAAAAATGCAGAGCACAAATGAAGTTTCCGCGGAGCAAAATAACAATGCTGCGGAAATCCGCAGCATGCGCCTTTCGGGCGTGATCTTCAGGACGATATGCGTCGGGCTCTTCCTCGTTGCCGTCATCCTGATGCTGTTTTGCCCGACGCTGAAAGTTTCACTCGACAGCGAGTTTGCGCAGGCACTCGGCATGACGCAGGAAAATTGGGAAAGCCTGAGCGCCGAGGAACAGAGCGACGTCCTCGAAAATATGGACGAGGAAGAACAGACGTATTTTTTGCAGGTCGTTTACGGCGCGCAGGCGTCTGTTTTTGACGCGCTGACCGACAGCTTCGACGAGATCGAAAGCGCACAGGAGAACAATTCGTTTGATGAAGAAAACGCGGGATTTCTTCCCGAGCCGGAGCACGCGGGCGGTTTCTCCCGAGCGATCACATTTTACGCCTATAACAACAGCGTCGGCACAGAGCTGCCCAACCGCGCGGCGGCGTTCCTCCTGCTCGGGATCATCGAGATCGTCTATCTTCTGATGTGGATCACGGCGCTGATCGCATGTATCATCCTCATTGTATCCACGATACGCCTTTGGACCGATCCCAAGCGCCCCATCGTAAAATCAAAGCTGTCGCGCAGTATCCTGATCGCCGTGTTCCCCTCCGTCGTATCGCTCGTATGCGGCATCGCGGGGATCGGTCTCACCTGCCCCGTCGGCGCCTTGGTCGCCATCCTCATCGTGAGCGTTGCGGGCTTCGTGTCCGGCGTGCTCGCAAACAGCAGAGCAAAAAAACTTTCCGACGCAGCCTATTCCAAAGCGGCGGAAATGTAAACAAAAAAGCGGCTCCGCGCCGCTTTTTTTAATCTTCCAACATCTTGATGAGCAGCGGGATATCGGCGCTCGTGAGAAGATTGACGATCTTATCCCCGACGTAGCCCGACGTCGTGACGAGGACGGCAAGGAGCTTGCGGTTCTCCTCGAACGCGTCGATCGCCTCCTGCACGGTGTTCTCCTTGCCGAGCACCTTATAAAAGCGGAACATATCCTCTTCGTGCAGGACGTCGACGCAGAGCGTTTTCAGAAATTCGTCGATATCCTCCCCGCGTTCGAGCGCCTGACCAACCACGCGCACAACGCGGCGGTTGTTCAAGATCCCCACCATGCGCCCTTCCCGATAGACGGGCAGATTGGAGTAATTCGTCTGCGCAATGCGCTTGAGGGCGTCGGCAAGCGTCGCGTCGGCGTCGATGCCCGTAACGTTCTTATCCTTTAACGCGGAAAGTTTGGGCGGAGAGCTCAAAAGCTCCGCGACGTGGCAGATGAGCCGCGTAAGATCGTCGCACGGTTCGGCGATGATGCGGTCTTTCTTGCTCTCGTGCACGATGACGTTGCGGAGGCGCGCGCAGAGGAGCAGGTCGTCCTCGTAGCGGCGCACCGTGTTGTTGAACTCGGCGCAGCGGCGGACAAGATCGGAAAACTGCAGGTTCCCCTTGCCGCGGTAAATGGCGCGGAGGCGGGAATCGATGGTGTTGTAAGCGGAAATAAATTCGACGGCGTTGCTCATGCGTATAGTATAGCATACTTTTCTGCGCATGACAAGCCCTAATATTCTTTCCGGCGCGTTTTGAAAAATCCGCGGCGGCGCGTTTCGACGAGATGATACTCCTGTTCCCGCTCCAATTCGAAAAAACACGGGCTTTTTGCCGAGGCGAAGGCGAGCTTGCCGCCCACGTCCGCCGCCAACGCATAGCCGTACCCGCACAGCAAAACGGGGATCCCGCAGAAAAACGCGTGCGCGCGGGCGAGCGTCTGTTCGAGCGCGTCGCCGAACTGTTCGAAGACGCACACGGCGATCTCGGCGCCGCAGACGGAGAGCGTTTCGACGACGCGCGGAAAATACACGTCTTCCGCGACGACGACGCCGAGTTTGCCGGCGGAGGTATCGTAGATCTTTACGCCTGCGCCCGCGCGGTATTCCCCGCCGTCGATGCGGTTCACCATATCCGAAACGCCCAAAATGCGCCCGCGGTCCGCGGCGACGACCGACTTACGGCGGATGCCGCGCGCGTCCGTAAAGCACCCCGCGAGCACCGCGCACTTTTTTTCGCGCGAAAGGATGGCGACGTCGGCAAAGCAGCCCGTCTCCCCCTTGAGTTCGCGCTCATAGCTCACCTCGCCAAGCGCCTGAAAGCCGCAGATGACGACGTCCGCCTCTCCCGACGCGCCTTCCGCAAATTCGGAAAAACTTCCGCCCGATACAAAACAAACGCGCATATACAGCTCAGTATATGCCGCGCCGCCGCTTTTGGTCACGCAAAAGCCCGAGGGAACTCCTCGGGCTTTTGCGATCTTATCGTTCAAACTTATTCTTTTTTTGGTTCGGCGGGCGCATCCGCTTCCTTCTCCTCCGGAGCGTGCGCATCCGGTGCAGTCTCCTCGGCAGCGCCGTCCGCCGCCTTTGCAAGCGCTTTCGCCTTCTCCTCCGCTTCCTTTTCCGCCTTGCGCTTTGCCTCCGCCTCTTCAATGGCTGCCTTTGCCTGATCGCGCATCTGCTGCACTTTCATGAGCGCCTTGATGATGATGAAGAGCACAAGCGCAATAAGCAGGAAGTTTATGACCGCGTTGATGAAGGTGCCCCAATCGATGTAGATGGAATTGGCGAGATCGACGATTGTTTCTCCCGTCGTCTCATCGATTGTCGTCGCCGTCTTGAGGAAGGTATAGACGCCCGTGAGCGAATCCGTTCCGATGATCGCTGCAAGGATCCAATTGATGATCGGCTTGAGGATATTGTCGCACAGCGCCGTAACGATCGCGGTGAACGCGCCGCCGACGATGATGCCGACAGCCATATCGAGCACGTTGCCGCGCGTGATAAATTCCTTGAATTCCTTCCAAAAACCTTTCTTTTCCTTCTTTTGTTCGTCTGCCATGGGTCAGTCAACTCTCCTTTTATACTTCTTTATCAATTTTTTCATTCTCGTCATCGGTTTGCCGTGCGGCATTTTTTCAAGGCGGAACTTCCAATTCCCTTCGTTCGTGCCGGGGTAGTTCATGCGGGCGGAGTTATCGAGCCCGAGCACATCCTGTATGGGGATGACCGCGAGCGCCGCGCGGGAAGCGAGCGCAAGCCGCACGAACGCCTCGGGAAAGCCCTTGCCCGAATCGCCGAGCGGCGACCAAATCCCCTCTTCGGCGAGCGCCGCGGCGACCCGCGAGCGGAACAGAAGAAATTCCTCGGTGGAGAGCGATTTCACATATCCCGCGACGGTATCGTTATCGTGCGTGCCCGTATAGCAGACGCTGTTTTCCGTAATATTTTCAGGCAGGAACTCGTTCTCTTCGTTGCCGTCGAAGGCAAACAGGAGCACCTTCATGCCGGGGAAGCCGAGCTTCGTCCTCAGCGCCGTAACGCCTTCGTCCATGACGCCGAGATCTTCGGCGATGATGTTCTCCCTGTTCGCGATCCCCGCAAAGAGTTTTTCCTTGGGACCGTCCTGCCATGCGCCGTTCACGGCGTCTTCGGCGAACGCGGGGATCTCGTAATAGCGGTCGATGCCGCGGAAATGATCGATACGGACGATATCGTACAGGAGGAACGCGCTCTCAAGCCGCTGTTTCCACCAACGGAAGCCCTCCTTTTCGTGCGCAGCCCAATCGTAGATGGGATTGCCCCAAAGCTGACCCGTCTCGGAAAAGTAATCGGGCGGGACCCCCGCGACCTTGACGGGCCGGAGCTCTTTATCTAACTTGAAGAGCTCGGGATGCGCCCATACGTCGGCGCTGTCCGCCGCCACATAGAGCGGAATATCGCCGATAATTTTAAGCCCCAATCCGTTGCAGTACGCTTTGAGCGCGAACCATTGCCGGCGGAACTCATATTGCAGGAAGTTCCAAAAGAGGTACTCCTCGTGGAAATCGGTGCGCAGCTTTTCGAGCGCGTCTGCGTCGCGGAACTTGAGCGGAAACTCCCATGCGAGGAAGTTCTCGCCGTACACCTGTTTCGCCGTCATGAAGAGCGCGTAGTCCTCCGCCACGCCGCTCTTTACGAAAGCGCGGAACTCGGAATGATCGAAGTTAAAGCGCGAAAACGCCTTGCGGAGCGTCATATAGCGCTCGTTGTAGAGCGCGCCGTAATCCACCGCCGCGCCCGCATGCCGCGCCGCGCGCAGCTCCTCCGCCGTGAGCAGCCCCTCCGCGGCGAGCTTTTCAAGATCGATAAAGTAAGGATTGCCTAAGTTGCAGGCAACGGAGCTGTAGGGCGAATCGCCGTAGCCCGTCTGCACCAAAGGCAGGATCTGCCAATATTTTGCGCCGCTCTTTGCGATGAGTTTCGCGAAGCGGTACGCCTCTTTCCCGAGCGATCCGATGCCGTATTTCCCCGGAAGGGAAGAAATGTGACACAGGACTCCCGCCGCCCTCGTCTGAACCATATCCTTCCCCCGCCTTATTGCTTCTGCAAAAGCGCCTTGATGCGCCCGCATGCCTTGATCGTGTTCTCTTCCGTGCCGAACGCCGTCAGGCGGAAGAAGCCTTCGCCGTTTTTGCCGAACCCGCTGCCCGGCGTGCCGACGACCTGCGCGTTTTCCAAAAGATAGTCGAAAAACTCCCAGCTGCTCATGCCGTTCGGGCATTTGAGCCAGATGTAGGGCGAATTTTTGCCGCCCGTGTACCAAACGCCAAGCTCGTCGAGACAGTCGGAGACGATCTTTGCGTTGCGGCGGTAGTAGCCGAGGTTTTCCTCGATCTGCTTCTCGCCCTCCTCCGTAAAGACTGCCGCCGCCCCCATCTGCGTGATGTAGGAGACGCCGTTGAACTTGGTGGACTGCCTGCGCGCCCACAGCTTATTGAGGCTGACGCCCTGCCGCTCGAGCGCCTTGGGAACGATGGTATAGCCGCACCGCACGCCCGTAAAGCCCGCCGTCTTGGAGTAGGAGCACAGCTCGATGGCGCACTCCTTGGCGCCCTCCACCTCGTAGATGCTGCGCGCGAGGCGGCTGTCCGTGACAAAGTGCTCGTAAGCCGCGTCGTAGAGGATGACGGCGTCCTGTTTCTTCGCGTAATCCACCCACGCTTTGAGCTGTTCGCGGCTGTAAGCCGTGCCCGTGGGGTTGTTGGGCGAACAGATATAGATGATATCCGCCTTCACGTTCTCGTCGGGCATGGGCAAAAAGCCGTTTTCCTCCGTCGCGTCCGCAAAGACGATCTTCCTGCCCGCCATCACGTTGGTATCGAGATAGACGGGATAGACGGGATCGGGCACGAGCACCACGTTATCCTGCGAAAAGATATCGAGGATGTTGCCGCAGTCCGACTTTGCGCCGTCCGAAATAAAGACCTCGGAGGAATCGAGTGATACGCCCTTGCGCGCATAGCTCCCCTTGATGGAGTCGATGAGCACGTCGTACCCGTAGCAGTACTGATCGGGCCCGTAGCCTTTGAAGGTCTCCTTGTGCGCCATATCGTCGACGGCTTTGTGCATCGCCTCGATGACGACGGGCGCAAGCGGCAGCGTGACGTCGCCGATCGAAAGGCGGATGACCTCCTTTTCGGGGTGCGCGGCTTTGTAAGCGGCGGTCTTTCTGCCCACCGTCGCAAAAAGATAACTGTCTTTTAAGTCGAGAAAATATTCGTTGATCTTCATGATGCTTCCCTCAAACTTATTTTTGCTTTTTCCTGCCTTCCGAATACATGACCGCATGGCGGATGAACTCGCGGAAGAGCGGGTGCGCGTTGTTGGGGCGGGACTTGAATTCGGGGTGGAACTGTACGCCGACGAAGAAATCGTTCGCGGGGACCTCCACCGCCTCGCACAGCATGCCGTCGGGCGAGGTGCCCGCGATCTTCATGCCGCCCTCTTCAAACTGCTTGCGGTATTCGTTGTTGAACTCAAAACGGTGGCGGTGGCGCTCCTGCACGAGATCGGCGCCGTACGCCTCCTTCATTTTGTCGCTGAGGACGACGCAGGGATACGCGCCGAGGCGCATCGTGCCGCCCATCTTCACGCCGTACTGATCGGGCATGAGGTCGATGACGGAATTTTTGCCTTCGGGGCAGAATTCGGAGGAATTTGCGTCCGCGATGCCGAGGACGTTCCGCGCATACTCGATGACGGCGACCTGCATGCCGAGGCAGATGCCGAGGTACGGGATGTTGTTCTCGCGCGCATAGCGGCAGGCAAGCACCTTGCCCTCGATGCCGCGCCCGCCGAACCCGCCGGGGATGAGCACGCCGTCCACGCCCTTCAGGCGCTCTTTTACGTTCTTTTCGGTGAGCGTTTCGGTATCGACCCAATCGATCTCTACCTCCGCGCCCGTCTCATAGCCGCCGTGCGCGAGCGCCTCGGCGACGGAGAGGTATGCGTCGTGGAGCTGCACATACTTTCCGCAGAGCGCGATCTTCACATGCTTATTGCGCGCGTGGATCCTCTCGAGCATCGCCTGCCACTCCGTCATATCGATCTCTTTGGGATCGAGGTGCAGGATCTTGCAGACGATGGTGGAGAGATTGCTCTTTTCGAGCATCATGGGCGCCTCGTAGAGGACGGGTACCGTGAGATTTTCGATACAGCACTCGGGCTCCACGTTACAGAACATGGCGATCTTCTCGCGGATGCTCTGCGGCATGGGCGCGTCGACGCGCGCCACGATGATATCGGGGAAAATGCCCATGCCCTGCAATTCCTTGACGGAATGCTGCGTGGGCTTGCTCTTGAACTCGCACGAACCCGAAATATAGGGTACGAGCGTGACGTGGATAAAGCAGCAGTTTTCGCGCCCTACCTCGCGGGAGACCTGACGGATCGCCTCGAGGAAAGGCTGACTCTCGATGTCGCCCGTCGTACCGCCGATCTCGGTGATGACGATGTCCGCGCCCGTCGATTTTCCCACCTGATAGATGAAAGACTTGATCTCGTTGGTGATGTGCGGGATGACCTGCACCGTCTGCCCGAGATACTCACCCGCACGCTCCTTGGTGAGCACGTTCCAATACACCTTGCCCGTGGTGAGGTTGGAGAACTTGTTGAGGTTCTCGTCGATAAAACGCTCGTAGTGCCCCAAATCGAGATCGGTCTCCGCGCCGTCCTCGGTGACGAACACCTCGCCGTGCTGATAAGGGCTCATGGTGCCGGGGTCGATGTTGATATAGGGATCGAGCTTCTGCGACGCGACTTTATAGCCGCGCATTTTCAGAAGCCGCCCCAACGATGCCGCCGTAATGCCCTTGCCGAGTCCCGAAACAACGCCGCCCGTGACGAAGATGTATTTTGCCATAAAAATTCCTAACTTCTCCTTCGTATTTTTGGTAAAACCGCTGCCCGCGGTCAGATTTCCACTTCTCCCGTAAAGGCAAACGCCGCAGGACCGGTCATATAGACCGCCTCGGGCGTATAGCTGACCGTGAGATCGCCGCCGCGGAGATGCACCGTGATCTCGGCGCCCATATCGCAGAATCCGTTGAGGACGCCCGCCACGGCGACGGCGCACGCACCCGTGCCGCACGCCCACGTTTCGCCGCTGCCGCGCTCCCAAACGCGCATCGTCAGCTCGTTCCTTCCGTCCACGCGCACAAACTCCGTGTTCACCCGCTCGGGGAACGCGGGATGATGTTCGAACGCGGGCCCGATCTTTTCCAAATCGAGCGCATACGGGTCGTCTACAAACGTCACGCAGTGGGGATTGCCCATCGAAACGCACGTCACGCGGTACGATCTGCCGCCTGCCGAAAGCGGCACGTCCACCGCGCGCTCCCCTTCAAATTTGGCGGGAATACGCGCAGGCGAAAGCTCCGCCGCCCCCATATCCACGCGGACGGACTGCACGACGTCCCCCTTCGCATTCATGGCGAGCGTTTTGACGCCGCTCAGCGTTTCCACCGTGAGGACGGGCTTTTGCATGTCCTTGACTTCGTATAAAAATTTCCCGATGCAGCGGATGGCGTTGCCGCACATCTTCCCCTCGCTGCCGTCCGCGTTGAACATGCGCATGCGGGCGTCCGCAACGGCGCTCCGCATGATGAGCACGACGCCGTCTCCCCCCACCGAAAAATGGCGGTCGGACAGCTTTACGGCGAGCGCGGCGGGGTCTTCCGGCTGCCAGTCAAAACAGTCGAAATAGATGTAGTCGTTCCCGATGCCGTGCATCTTCCAGAATTTTTTCAGCATAACTTTTGGGTTTTCCTACCCGTCACGGAACTTCTTTTTTCAGTTAAAAAAGAAGTTCGTGAACCTTACCGTTCGATGATCTGATCGCGCTCCGCCCCGACCGACACGAACGTGATCTTGCAGTCGCAGAGCTTTTCGATGAGCTTTACATAATCCTGCGCCTCTTTGGGAAGCCCCTCGAAGGTGCGGCAGCCCGTGATGTCGCAGTTCCATCCCTTGACTTTCTCAAAGACGGGCTTGCATCTGTCGAGCGCGTCGGAGAACGGAAACTCGCGGATGATCTTGCCGTCGAGCTCGTAAGCGGTGCAGATCTCGAGTTCCTCAAAATTCGAGAGCACGTCGAGCTTGGTGAGCGCGATCTCGTCCGCGCCCTGACAGCGGATGCCGTAGCGGGAAGCAACGACGTCGAAGGGACCGACCCTTCTCGGTCTGCCCGTCGCGGCGCCGTACTCGCCGCCCGCCGCGCGCAGCGCCTCCGCCTTCTCCCCGAAATATTCGGCGGTGAAGGGACCCTCGCCCACGCAGGTGGAGTACGCCTTCATGATGCCGACGGATTTATCCAACTTGAGGTTGGGCACGCCCGCGCCGATGGGCGCGTATGCCGCGATCGTCGAAGAGGACGACGTATACGGATAGATGCCGAAGTCGATATCGCGGAGCGCGCCGAGCTGCGCCTCGAACATGATGTTCTTGCCGGCTTTGTGCGCCTCGTTGAGCCAAAGCCCCACGTCGCAGATGTACTCTTTGAGCGGCTCGCCGTATTTTTTGAAGTATTCGATGACCTCGTCCACCGTGACGGGCGCATGGTGATATCCGCCCGCAACGGTAAGGTTTTTCCATTCGACGATGTCTTTCACGCGCTGATAGAGACGATCGGGATGCAGCAGCTCTCCCATACGGAACGCCTTTTTCATGTACTTATCCGCATACACGGGCGCAATGCCGCGGCGGGTGGAGCCGAACTTTTTATCGGCGAGGCGCTCCTCTTCAAGACAGTCCATGAGCACATGATAGGGCATGGTGATAACGGCTTTATCGCTGATCTTGAGGTTTTCGGGCGTGATGCGGATGCCCTGCGCGCGCAGACGGTCCGCCTCCTCCGTAAGATGTCTGATATCGATGACCATGCCGTTGCCGAGCACGTTGACGACGCCGTCGCGCAGGATCCCCGAAGGCAGCAGGTTCAGAATGAACTTCCCCTTCTCGTTGATGACGGTATGACCCGCGTTGTTGCCGCCCTGATAACGGCAGACAACGTCGTAACGGCGGGAAAGAAGGTCTACCATACGGCCCTTGCCTTCGTCGCCCCAATTGATCCCGCAAATGGATGTGAGCATGTGCTTTTCCTCCTCATAAGTGGGCGTTTTCATGCGAAAATACGCCGCAAAACAATCGGTTTTATTATACTATGGAAAGCACTCTCTTGTCAAGCGTCCTCGGCAAAAAAGCAAATGCAATGTTTTCGCGCGCGATGTGCAGATCCGCCGCAATTGTAACCGATTTTTTGCAAAAATATTACAAAATTCTGCAATTTTTTTACATGAAATGGTTGACAAGCCGCGATTTTCCGCGTAAAATAAAGGGTGAATATATTCGGAAACCCATGGCAAAAAGGAGGCGCCATATATGTTTTGCAGAGACTGCGGCACGCAGCTTTCGCTCAGATACCTTGAAAACGAGGGGCTCATCCCCTTCTGTGAAAAATGCGGCGAATTCAAATTCCCCTACTTCCCCGTCGCCGTATCGATGACGGTCGTCAACCGCGCCGAGACGAAGATCCTGCTCGCGCGCCATACGGGCGAAGAGGACTATAAACTCTTCGCGGGGTACATCAAACAGGGCGAAAGCGCGGAAAAAGCCATCCCCCGCGAACTCAGGGAGGAGACGAAGCTCAACGCCATCAAATGGCGGTACTACGGTTCGCGCTATCACGACGCGAAAAACGTGCTGATGATCAACTTCATCGTGACGGCGGACGAAAACGGCGAGATCGCCCTGAACGAGGAGATCGAAGAGGCGAAATGGTTCACGCCCGAAGAGGCAAAGGCGGCGATCAGGAAAAATTCCACGGCGGAATACTTCCTCCTCGGCGCCATCAACGAACTCGGCAGAAAGAAGTAAGCAAAAAAGCGGCTCCAAGCCGCTTTTTTCATATGTTCCGAAAATTTAACCGCGTACCTGTCCGTTCCCGCGGATAACAAATTTGTACGATGTGAGTTCCCGCAGCCCCATCGGTCCGCGCGCGTGCAGCTTTTGGGTAGAGATGCCCATCTCCGCGCCGAATCCGAACTCGAACCCGTCGGTAAAGCGCGTAGACGCATTGTGATAGACGCAGGCGGAATCGATCATTTTCAAAAACTTTTCCGCCGCCGCCTTATCCTCCGTTACGATGCTCTCGCTGTGGTGCGTGGAGTGTTCGTTGATGAAAGCGATCGCCTCGTCCACCCCCTCCACGATCTTGACGGAGAGTTTCATGGCGAGGTATTCGGTATAAAAATCCTCCTCCGAAGCGGGCTTTACGGCGGGAACGAGCGCGCACGCCCTTTCGTCGCCGACGATCTCGACGCCCTTTTCAAAGAGCGGCGCCAAGAGCTCTTCAAGGTGATTTTCGGCAAACGCTTCGTCCACGACAAGGCTCTCGCAGGCGTTGCACACGGAAATGCGCTGCGTCTTGGCGTTGAGAAGGATGCGCTTTGCCATTTCGGGGTCGGCAGACTTTTCAACATAGACATGGCAGTTTCCCGTACCCGTTTCGATGACGGGCACCGTGGCGTTCTCGAGCGTACTTTGAATGAGCGCGGCGCTCCCGCGGGGGATGAGCACGTCGAGATACGCCTTCTGCCGCATGAACTCGCGCGCACCCTCGCGCGTGCAATCTTCGAGAAGCTGAATAAATTCACAATCGGACCCGCCCGCGGCGATCGCCTCTTTCATCACCCGCACGATGGCGGCGTTGGAAAAATAGGCGTCTTTGCTGCCGCGCAACACCACGGCGTTGCCGCTCTTCAAGCACAGCCCGATCGCGTCCGCCGTCACGTTGGGGCGCGCCTCGTAAATAATGCCCACAACGCCGAACGGCACGCGCACGCGGGCGATATCCAATCCGTTCGCCGTAGTGTGCTCTTCGATGACTTCCCCGACAGGGCAAGGCAGCGCCGTAAGCTGACGCAGCCCCTCCGCAATGCCCGCGATACGGCTCTCGGTGAGCACGAGGCGGTCGCGGAGACTGTCCTGACGGGTAAAACGCCTGAGATCCTCTTCATTCGCCGCTAAAATTTCGCCTTGGCGCGCAAGAAGCGCGTCCGCGGCAAGCGACAGCATTTTGTTCTTTTCCGCCTCGGTGGAATACGCCGCAGCATTCGCGTGCTCCTTCGCAAGCCGGCATGTCTCGGAAATGGTCATATGAGCTCCGTCCTCGCGTATGCAGATACGCAAAACTGAATATTTAGACATATTATACACCAAACGCGCGGCGCTGTCAAATGCGCCGCGCGTGTTTTATGCTCTTTTAGCCCTTTACTCTTCTTCGTCCTCTTCGGGGAGTTCGACGTTGTGCCAAACCGTCTGCACGTCGTCGTTCTCGTCGAGTTTGTCGAGCATCTTTTGGAACGTCTCGAGCTTGTCCGCGGGGAGCGTGATCTTGCTCTGCGGGAACATGCCGAGCTCCGCGTTCAGGAAGGAAAGCCCCTTCTCCTCGAGGAACTTGCGCACGTCGGAGAAGGCGGGCACGGAGGTATACACCTCGTATGCGTCCTCCTGCGTGACGACGTCGTCCGCCCCCGCCTCAATGGCGTAATCGGTGATGGTATCTTCATCGAGATCGGGCGTACGCTCCACGACGATGAGCCCCTTGTTATCGAACATATAGGAGACGGAACCCGTGGTGCCGAGCGAACCGCCGTGCTTGCTCATGATGGCGCGCACGTCGCCCGCGGTGCGGTTGTTGTTATCGGTGAGCGTCTTGATGATGACCGCCGCGCCGCCCACGCCGTACCCTTCGTAGGTGAGCTCCTTATAATCTTTATCGCCGAGTTCGCCCGCCGCGCGCTTGATGGAGCGCTCGATGTTGTCGTTGGGCATATTCGCAGCCTTCGCCTTGGCGATGACGTCCGCGAGCTTGGAGTTGGTGGCGGGATTGGGATTGCTGCGCGCCGCAACGGCGATCTCACGCCCGAGCTTTGTGAAGATCTTGCCGCGGGCGGCGTCCGCCTTGCCCTTCTTCGCCTGAATATTGTGCCATTTGCTGTGACCTGACATAGAAACACCTCTTAAAAACTCAAATTCATGCTCTGCGCAGGGCGTACATGAGAACGCCCGCAGAGACCGCCGCGTTCAGGCTCTCGCACCGCTCGTCCATGGGGATACGGACGACGATATCGGCGCGGGCGCGCGTTTTATCGGAAAGCCCGCTTCCCTCGCTGCCGATGGCAAGACAGAACTTTTCGGGCGGCGTGAGCGTAAATACGTCCTGCCCGCCCATATCCGCGGCGAGCAAGGGAACCCCTTCGAGCGCGGAGAAGATCTCCTCCCTGCTGCCCTGCATGATGCGCGCAAAGAATACGCCGCTCATGCTCGAACGCACGCTCTTGGGCGAGAACGGATCGGCGCAGTTTGCAAGATACAGTTCCCCGTACCCCGCCGCAACGGCGGTGCGCACGATGGCGCCCACATTGGAAGGATCCTGCAAGCCGTCCAAAAAAAGGCACCTGCCCGCGGGCGGGCGCACTCTAGCGGCGGGAAGCGCCACTTCGGCGGCGACGCCCTGCGGCGTCTTTTCATCGCAGACGGCGGCAAACGCCCCTTCGCCGAGCGTGACCGTGGGGAGCGCGTACGTCTCCCCCGCGTAATCCTCGCGCACGACGATACGCCTGACGTTCAGCCCTGCGGCGACGGCTTCGCGCACCATTTTCACGCCCTCCACGAGGAAAGCGCCGCGCTCCCGCCTGCCCTTTTTCTCCTTGAGAGAGGCAAGCTCCTTGACGAGCGGATTTTGTTTGGACAGAATAACCATGCTGAAACGCGAAAAAAGCCTTTTTACAAAGGCTTTCTCTCGTTAAATAGCGGCTTTCGCCTTGTTGCAGATGTCCGCAAACGCTGCGGCATCCGTCACGGCGAGGTCGGCGAGCACCTTGCGGTTGAGTTCGATCCCTGCGACCTTCAGCCCGTGCATGAGCTTGGAATAGCTGAGCCCGTTCTCGCGCGCGCCGGCATTGATGCGCGCGATCCAAAGGGAACGCATATCGCGCTTTCTGCGCTTTCTGCCGATGTACGCATAGTTGAGCGACTTCATGACCGCTTCGCGGGCGATGCGGTAGTTCTTGCTCTTGCAGCCAAAGTAACCCTTGGCGAGTTTCAAAATCTTTCTGCGCTTCTTAACGCCGTTGACGCCTCTCTTAATACGCATAATTCACCTCCGCTCAATCCTTGTAGGGGATCATCTTCTTGACGTTGTTCTCCTGCGCCGAGGAGACGAGCGTCTTCTGACGCAAATTTCGCTTTCTCTGTCTGTTCTTGGTCTCAGCCTTGTGGTTCTTGCCGCCGTGAGGTCTGTTGACCTTGCCGGTGCCCGTGAGCCAGAAGCGCTTCTTGGAACCGCTGTGCGATTTCTGTTTCGGCATACCTGTATCCTCCGATGAATTTTTTCGTACTTTATCTGCAAGCCCCTGCGGGCGCGCATACGTTATTTTTTGGCGGGAGCGAGAATCATGATGAGGTTGCGCCCCTCCTGATTGACGGGCTTTTCGATGACGGCGATCTCCTTGAGCATCTCATAGAAGTTCATCATCACGTCGCGTCCGAGGTGCGCGTGCGCCATCTGCCTGCCGCGCAGACGGATGGTGACTTTGACCTTGTTCCCCGCTTCGAGGAACTTAGTCGCCTGCTTCGCCTTCACGTTGACGTCGCCGACGTCGATGGTGACGGAGAGCTGCACCTCTTTGAGCTCCACGACCTTCTGATTGCGCCTGTTTTCCTTCTCCTTTTTCGCCTGTTCGAACTTGAACTTGCCCCAATCCATGATCTTGCACACGGGCGGGACGGCGTTCGGGGAGATCTTCACAAGGTCGAGCCCCGCCTCATCGGCAAGGCGCATCGCCTCGCGCGGCGACATGACGCCGAGCATTTCCCCTGTTTCGGAGATCACGCGGATCTCGCGGTCGCGGATTTCCCCATTCATCTGATTTTGCGTTTTAATACTTCCACCTCGATGAAAAAAGAATAGGGTCGCGCAAGGCGACCCTTAAAATTTCAGCACACGGAATATCCGTGTAAACTCCGAAAATTCATTGACCCGTTCCGCTTGGCAGATACGGGGAGAAGGGTTCGCCTCTGCTTGACTTGAACATTTTATCAGATAGCGCGCCCTTTGTCAAGGAAATTTTCTTCGAATTTTTTGTTTTCGGAAAAAATTTCCTTAAAAGATCGTCTTTTCCCTGTCCTCTTTGAGAACAAGGTCGAAAAACGCCTGTTTTTCCATGGCGCCGACGTCCCCTTCGCCGCGGCGGCGGACGGAGACGGTGCCCTCTTCCACTTCCTTATCGCCCACGATGAGCTTATAGGGAACTTTTTCGAGCTCGGCGTCGAGGATCTTCCTGCCGATCTTCTCTTTTCTCAGGTCGGCGGAGGCGCGCAGACCGAGCGCGGCCATCTCCTTGACGAGCTGCGTCGCATACTCCGCGGCGCGGTCGGTGACGGGCAAGACCTTGACCTGCTCGGGCGCCAGCCACACGGGGAACTTGCCCGCGAAGTGCTCGATAAGGATGCCGATGAACCGCTCAATGGAGCCGAACACGACGCGGTGGATCATGATCGGGCGGTGTTTCTGCCCGTCCTCGCCCACATAGTCGATCTCGAAGCGCTGCGGGAGCTGAAAATCGAGCTGAATGGTGCCGCACTGCCATGTGCGCTTGATGGAATCCTCGAGGTGGAAGTCGATCTTGGGACCGTAGAAGGCGCCGTCGCCCTCGTTGACGACGTAAGGGAGCTTGAGCTCGTCAAGCGCCGCGCGGAGCGCGTTCGTCGCCGCCTCCCAATCCTCGTCGGAACCGATGGAATTCTCGGGACGGGTGGACAGCTCGACGTGATACTTGAATCCGAAGAGCGTATATACCTCGTCGATGATGCGCACGACGCCCTTGATCTCCTCGGTGATCTGCTCGGGGAGCATGAAGATGTGCGCGTCGTCCTGCGTAAAGCACCTGACGCGCATGAGCCCGTGGAGCTGCCCGCTCTTTTCGTGGCGGTGCACGATGCCGAGCTCGCCCATACGGATGGGCAGATCTTTATAGCTGTGCGGATGCAGTTTGTACACCAAAAGTCCGCCCGGGCAGTTCATGGGCTTGATCGCGCAGTCCTCGCCGTCGATCTTCGTCGTGTACATGTTTTCCTTATAATGATCCCAATGCCCCGAAGTCTCCCACAAAGAACGGTTGAGGATGATGGGCGTCTGTACCTCGACGTATCCCTCGCGGCGGTGGATCTGACGCCAATAATCGACGAGGATGTTTTTGAGCACCATGCCGTTGGGCAGGAAGAACGGGAAGCCTTTGCCTTCGGGAAGGAGCGCGAACAGCTTCATCTCCTTGCCGAGCTTGATGTGATCGCGCTTTTTCGCCTCCTCGAGCATCTCGAAGTACTCGTCCATCTCCTCCTTCTTGGCGAACGCCGTGCCGTAGATGCGGGTGAGCATCTTGCGCTTTTCGTCGCCGCGCCAATAGGCGCCCGCGATGGAGACGAGGCGGAACGCCTTGATCTTGCCCGTAGAGGGAAGGTGCGGTCCGCGGCACAGGTCGATGAACGCGCCCTGACGGTAGAAGGAGATCTCCTCGCCCTTGGGAAGATCCTGTATGAGCTCTACCTTATATGTTTCGTGATATTTGCTCATGAGCGCGATCGCCTCCTCGCGCGGCAGGGTGAACCGCTCGATGGGGAGATTGCTCTTGATGATCTTTTTCATCTCCGCCTCGACCTTGGCGAAGTCCTCCATCGTGATGGGCGTCTTGAAATCGACGTCGTAATAATACCCGTTGTCGATGACGGGACCGATGGCAAGTTTGCAGGTGGGATAGATGGTCTTGAGCGCCTGCGCAAGGACGTGTGCGCAGGTGTGGCGGTAGACCTCGAGTCCCTCTTTATCCTTGAGGGTGACGATCTCGAGGGCGTCTCCCTCCGAGAGGGCGTGCGAAAGGTCGACGAGCTTCCCGTTGACCTTTGCCGCGACGGCGGCGCGGGCTAGCCCTTCGGAAACGGCGTGCGCCGCGTCCATTGCCGTAGCGCCCTGCTCCACGCTCAGCTTGTCGCCGTTTTTGAGTACAATTTCCATGGTTTTCCTCCTCTTTTGGCGGTATTATGTCTGACATAATACTCTGCAATTCCTTGAATATAACAAAAACGTCCTTAAAATTCCCCTCTTCGGAGAGATTTTAAGGACGCATTTTTTCCAAATGCGCGGTTCCACCTTAATTGCCGTGCGGCCGCTCAACTCAGTTTTTATCCCCCGCAAAGCGGTTTCGCCTGCCGTTCTCTATGCGCGCCTTACAGCCGCGGGCGCGCTCTCTGAAATAAAGTGTACGGAGCTACTTGTCTCTGCGGGAAGGGAGCGCGCAGCTCCCGTCGTCTCTTTCTTTGGCATCATTTTATCACCGCTTTTTGCAGTTGTCAAGAAAATATCGCACGCTCCGCGTAATATTTTTGCAGAAAATCCCCCACGGAATCCTCGACGTCGCCGAGGCAGTAGATAAAGCCCGCGTCCGAGAGCACGATCTCCGAACAGACGTCCTCCTCCCCGATCAGGCGGCTTTTGCGCAGCGGCATGAAATCGGCGCCGTACACGACGTTCCCCTTCAGATAGATTTTGTTGGCGCTCTCCCCCGCGAGAAAGGCGCAGAATTTTTTCAGGTCGGGCGCGGCAAACCCTGCGGGCACATAGCGCGCGATGCGCTCCCACTTTTCTTTGAGCGCCGCGAGGCGGAAGTTCCAAAAGCCGTCCACCGCCCACTCCCCCTCGACTTTGGCTTTCCGCCGCACATAAGCCGCGTCTCCCTCGAAATCCGCCGCGATGAGCGCCGCGATCAAAAGTCGCCGCTCCCGCCGCGAAAGGCAGACGGAGAGCCGCTCCTCCATGAAACGGTACTTATACCCCACGCAGACGACCTCCGCGACCGCCTCCGCAGCCCGCGCCCGCAGGGGCGTTCCCTCCGGCACGCAAATGCGGATGGCGGCGCGGTCTCCGCCGAAGACAAGTTCCCCCGTTCCGCCCGCGGCAATCGCCGCAGGCAGCAGCGCGTTATACAGGTGCGCGACGAAACTGCTTTTTTCTCTCTCTTCCGAAAGCGTGATCTCTTCCACACACCTATTGTATGAAATGCGCGGCATTTTATTTCTTTTCGGGCAAAAGCGGTGAAAAAGTGCATGAATTTGCTTTATCGGCGGCGCGGCGCTTGACTTTCCGCGCCCCGCATAGTAAAATATGGATTGGTATTATATAGTGAGGTCTAAGTAACGTATGGACGTAAAATCGGTCGAACACAAATGGCAGACGCGCTGGGAAAAGGCGAAGTTCAACAACTTCGACAAGCGGGACGAAGAGAAAAAGAAGCTCTACGTTTTGGAGATGTTCTCCTATCCCTCCGGCGCAAAGCTGCATATCGGGCATTGGTATAACTACGGTCCCACCGACTCATACGCCCGTTTCAAGCGCATGCAGGGCTATAACGTGTTCCAACCCATGGGGTTTGACGCCTTCGGGCTCCCCGCGGAAAACTATGCGATCAAGACGGGCATCCACCCCAAGGATTCCACCGAAAAGAACATCGCCACGATGGAGGGTCAGCTCCGCGCGATGGGCGCCATGTTCGATTGGTCGGCAGAAGTCAAGACGTGCGAGGAAAACTACTACAAATGGACGCAGTGGATGTTCCTTCAGCTCTACAAGAAGGGGCTTGCATACCGCAAGGAGGCGCCCGTCAATTGGTGCCCTTCCTGTCAGACCGTGCTCGCGAACGAGCAGGTGGAGGGCGGCAAGTGCGAACGCTGCGGCACCGACGTGGTGCGCCGCAACCTGACGCAGTGGTTCTTTAAGATCACCGAGTACGCCGAAGAGCTGCTGACCGGTCTTGACGGGCTCGACTGGCCCGAAAAGACAAAGAACATGCAGCGCAACTGGATCGGAAAATCCACGGGCTGCGAGATCGAATTCGACTGCGAGAGCGGCGACAAGATCCGCGTATACACGACGCGCTGCGATACGGTATTCGGCGTCACCTACGTCGTGCTCGCGCCCGAGCACCCTCTCGCGCGCAAGCTCACCACCCCCGAGCAGGCGGAAGCCGTGGAGGCGTACATCGCGCAGGCGGCGAAGGCGAACGAGATCGAGCGCCTCTCCTCCACGCGCGAAAAGACGGGCGTGTTCACGGGCTCCTATGCGATCAACCCCGTCAACGGAAAGCGCATCCCCGTCTATCTTGCGGACTATGTGCTCGCCACCTACGGCACGGGCGCGGTGATGGCGGTTCCCGCGCACGACGAGCGCGACTATGAATTTGCCACCAAATACGGGCTCCCCATCGTAAAAGTCATCGAAAAGAAGGGCGGCGAAGCCGAACTCCCCTTCACCGAGGACGGCATCATGGTGGGTTCGCAGAATTTTGACGGACTGTTCGGCGAAGAGGCGCGCGCGGAGGTTGCGGCGTATATCTCCAAGCTCGGCAAGGGCGGCAAAAAGGTCAACTACCGCCTCCGCGATTGGCTCGTTTCCCGCCAACGCTATTGGGGCGCGCCCATCCCCGTCGTGCACTGCCCCGTCTGCGGCGACGTTCCCGTTCCCGAAAAAGACCTTCCCGTGCGGCTCCCCTACGACGTGGAGTTCCGCCCCGACGGAAAATCTCCGCTTGCGAAACACGAAAAATTCATGCACACCGTCTGCCCCAAGTGCGGCGGCGAGGCGACGCGCGATCCCGACACATTGGACACGTTCGTCTGTTCGAGTTGGTATTACCTGCGCTATGCGGACGCGCACAATGAAAAGGAGCCCTTCTCCCGCGAAGCCGTGGACAAGATGCTCCCCGTGGACGTCTACGTCGGCGGCGCGGAACACGCCTGCATGCACCTGCTGTACGCGCGCTTCTTCACGAAGGCGCTCCGCGATATGGGATATCTCGATTTCGACGAGCCCTTCAAGCGGCTCGTACACCAAGGCGTCATCCTTGGACCGGACGGCAACCGCATGAGCAAATCGCACGGCAACATCGTCTCCCCCGACGAATATGTGGAGACGTACGGCTCCGACGCGTTCCGCCTCTATCTGATGTTCGGCTTCTCCTACACGGAGGGCGGACCTTGGAACGACGACGGCATCAAGGCGATCGCAAAATTCATGGACCGCGTGGAAAAGCTCGTGTACAAAGTGCGCGATTATAAGACAGGCAAGAACGAGCCCTTCGGCGCCGACGAAAAGGCGCTCGAATATGCGAAAAATTACGCCATCGACCGCGTGACGAAGGACACCGAGGCGTTCTCCTTCAACACGGCGATCGCCCGCATCATGGAATATGTGAACGCACTGTATAAATACGATACGCTCGCAGAGAAGAACGTGACGCTCCTCAAAGCGGACGTGCGCGACCTCGTGCTCATGCTCGCCCCCTTCGCGCCGCACTTCTGCGAAGAGCTCCACGAGGAGCTCGGCGGCAAGGGATTCGTATTCGAAGAGCGCTATCCCGTCGCAGACCCGAAGGCGCTCGTGCTCGACGAAAAAGAGTATGCCGTACAGGTGAACAGCAAGATCGTATGCAAGGCGATGATCGCGAACGGACTCTCCAACGAAGAGACGGAAAAACTCGTGCTCGCCCTTCCCGAAGTTCAGGAAAGGCTCGCGGGGAAATCGGTGAAAAAGTGCATCGTCGTTCCCGGAAGGCTCGTCAACCTGATCGCAGGCTGAGCCCATCCGCAGACAACAGGCAATATAAAAACAACTCCGAACGTGTTTTCGGAGTTGTTTTTGTTTTTTAGAATTTTATGCGATTTTTCATGATAAGCTTACAAAATCTTCGATTTCTCATTGTATTATGTCACACATAGTACTATGAAAATGTGTTTCTATCGGAGATACGACAGAAAAAATCCCGCCCCTTTCGGGCGGGATCGTATCTTTTTATGAGAGATTCAGGAGACGACGCGGAGCACGGTATCGACATGCCCGATGTCCTCGAGCGCGTCGATCTTCGCTACGGCGCTGCGCACGGAGAGTTCCTTCGTCTCGTGCGTGATGAGCACGAGCGGTACTTTGCCGTCTGCGCGCGCAGGCTTTTGCACCATCTCGACAATGGAAATGCCGTTCTTGCTGAATACGGAAGCGATCTTGGCGAGAATGCCCGCCTTATCCTCCACCGTCAGGCGCATGTAGTAAGCGCTCTTGAAGTCGCTCACGAATTTGACGTCTTTATCGGCGTTCGCCGTATTCTTGAAGGTGGAATACTTGTTCTCGCTGTGCGTGGCGGCGTAGATGATATCGCTCACGATGGCGCTGCCCGTGGGAAGCGCGCCCGCGCCCCTGCCGTACAGCATCACGTCGCCGACGGAATCGCCCGTAAGGTATACGGCGTTGAAGCTGTCGTTGACGGCGGCGAGCGGATGATCTTTGCGGACAAAAGTGGGATGCACGCGCACCTCGATGCCGTCGCGCGACTGCTTGCCGATGGCAAGGAGCTTGAGCACGTACCCCATCGCCTTGCCGTCCGCGATGTCCTCCTTGGAGATGCCCGTGATGCCTTCGCGGAACACCTTGGAGAAGGGAACTTTGGTGTGGAACGCGAGCGAGGAGAGGATGGAGAGCTTATAGGCTGCGTCGAACCCTTCGACGTCCGCCGTCGGATTCGCCTCCGCATAGCCGAGGCGCTGCGCCTCTTTGAGGCAGTCCTCATAGGAGCTCCCCTCATCCGTCATCTTGGAGAGGATATAGTTGGTCGTGCCGTTGATGATGCCCATCATGGACGTGATGACGTTCGCCTGCACGCCGTCTAAAAGCGTGCGGATAATGGGAACGCCGCCCACGCAGCTCGCCTCGAAGTACAGCCCCGCGTTTTGCCGCTTTGCCGCGCGTTCGAGCTCGTGCGAATATTTGCAGAACAGCTCCTTGTTGGACGTAACGACCGTCTTGCCCGCGTTGAGCGCCGCGAGCACGAACTCGCGCGCCGCGTCGATGCCGCCGATGACCTCGACGACGATGTTCACGTCGGGATTGGAGACGATCTCCGCAATGTTGGACGCGATCTTCTCATCGGGTACGCCGAGGGCGTGCGCGCGCTCGCGGTTGAGTTCAAGGACGCTCTCTACGACGATGTCCACTTCCTGCGTGCGCCGATAAAATTCTCTGTGCTCCGTCAGGATCTGATAGGTTCCGCCACCCACGACGCCGAGTCCGAGAATGGCAACGCCGACCTTTTTCATAATATACCCTTTGACCTCCTGCTTTCAAAGTGGGTTCGGAGTGAGGCGGGAACGCTCCCTTACGCCTCCTCCCGAGTTTCGTTCATATCGTACAAATACTTGAGCCCGCTGAGCGTGAGCATCCTGTCGATGACGTCGATGCAGTCCGTCTCTTTGGCGATGGTCTCGGAAAATCCGCCCGTCGCGATGGTGAGAACGTCGCTCTCGTGAAGCTCCTTCTTGATTTTTTTGACGATGTATTCCACCAATCCCGCCCAGCCGAACACGATGCCCGCCTGCATATTGGTGACGGTATTGGTCGCAATGACCGATTTGGGCGCCTCGATCTCCACGCGCGGGAGCTTCGCCGTGCCGCTCGCGAGGCTCTCCAACGAGCCCTTGATCCCGGGCGCGATGACGCCGCCGATAAACTCGCCCGAAGCACTCAGGATGTTAAACGTGGTCGCCGTGCCGAAATCGATGACGATCATCGGCTTGCCGCAGCCGTATTTACGGAGCGCGGCAACGTTGTTGACCACGCGGTCCGCGCCCACTTCGTGCGCGTTGTCCACGCGGATCTTCAAGCCCGTTTTCAGCCCGGGCGCGATCTGCAGCGGCACGATATCGAAGTATACGCGGAGCATGTGCTCGATGGTATAATCGAGCGACGGAACGACGGAGGAAAAGATTCCGCCCTTTACGTCGGACGGGGCGATATGGTTGACGGAGAGCATATCGACGATCTGCGCGCCGTACTCGTCCGACGTCCGCTTGAGATCGGTGGATACGCGGAAAGAGACTTTCAGCGCGTCCCCGTCGTACACGGCGTACTTGATATTCGTATTTCCCACGTCAATGCAAAGGATCATGATCGTTTTCCTTCGGGTCGGTTTGCGCGCCTTCCGCGCTCGCCGCGGCAGGACTTCTTTTTACGCCCCTTTTGGCAAATTTTTTCTCCGCGATGAGCACGACGCGGTGGATCGCGGGGGCAAACAGGATATTGACCGCCAACTCCAAAACAAGGTTCAGCCAGACAAGACCGAATACCGTTACAAAGACGACCTGCGCCGTGGCTTCCGTTCCGAGGAATGCGGCGACATCGTCTTTCATGACGACCATGCCTGCAAGATAGATCCCCGTATTCAGGATCGCAACGACCGCGGACGCGACGTACGCCGCCGCAAGTCTGTTCTTTTTTGCGATCAGGCGGTACAACAGTCCGGCAACAAAGCCCGCGACCGTCGTTTTCCCGATACATACGACGGTCAGAACAGCCGGATTTGCCTGAAAGAGAAACGCGGTGGACGGCTCTCTCCCCATGACCGCCGTGACGATGAACGTAATGAGCCCCGAGACGAGCCCGAGCGCCCCTCCGCCCCACATGCCGAAAAAAATACCCGCAAGCACGATCGGGATCAGGCTGAAATTCAGCGTGACGCCAAACATCGGGATCGCACTTGCGAAGAGCTGCAATACGATGACGAGCGCCAACAGTATAGCAAAGTAAGCGACATCCTTCGCGGAAAATACTTTCCTGCGTTGCATAATGACCTCCATCGGATCCGCAAGGGTATCCGTAGAAAAAGATGTATTTGACCCCGCCGAAGCGGATACCGCCGCACGCGCGTACAGTTCCTCCATAAGGCGTGATCAAGATTTATTATAGCAAACCGCGCCCTCTTTGGCAACTAAATGGCGCACTTTTCCGCGCAAATCGTACTCATTTTCACGCAAATCTCGCCCCGAAACGCTCCTTTTGCATGAAAAAACGCGGGCGCGAGGAACTTTTCCTCTCCCGCGCGCGTAAGATGTATTGAAGAACCGCAGAAGCGACTACATTACATACTCTGCGGCGAACGTCTCCGCGGGCGGTCGCGCTCCGTGCGGAGATAACGATTAAGGAGGAAACACTATGAATTGCTGTTCCTGCGGCAACAACTACCTTTGGATTCTCATCATCCTCGTCATTCTCGGGACCTGCGGCAACGTATTCTCGTCCAACGCGTTCCGCGGATGCGGCTGGCCTCTTCTTGCCGCGCTCGCTTACTGCATGTGCAAAAACGGCACCTTGCAGGACATCTTCAACAGAATGGGCGGCGGCAACGACTGCGGCTGCGGCTGCAACTGAGCCCGCCCCTTTCTATCCGATCGCGCAGAGGCGCTCCGCCGGATACGGAGCAGAAAAGCGCCCGTCCGCTTCAAACGGACGGGCGGCTTTTTGTTTGCGAATTTTTCAAAACTCGGTTATACGGCGGGATTTCTGCGGGAATAATCGAGAAGCGCGACGATCGTTTTTGCGTCTTTGATCGTGCCGTCCTCCACCATGCAGAGCGCCTCGGGCACGGGCACGAATTCCACGTTGAGGAACTCCCCCTCGTCGAGGTGCTGCGCGCCCGCACGGACGCCCTCCGCCTCGTAGATATATATCTTTTCGTTGGTATAGCCCGGCGTGGGATAGAGCGTGAAGCGGTGGACGAGCCTGTCTGCCACGAGCCCCGTTTCCTCTTCGAGCTCCCGCTTTGCGGCGAGAAAGGGATCTTCGCCGGCGTTGAGCTTGCCCGCGGGGATCTCGTAGATCGCCTCCCCGTAGGCGTAGCGGAACTGTTTGACGAGGGCGACCTTCCCCTCCCGCACGCACAGGACGGAAGCCCCGCCCGAATGCTCGACGATCTCCCGCTTGCAGGGGCGCCCGTCGGGCAGGATCGCGTCGTCGCACCGAAGGTTTATGATCTTCCCGCGGTAGATATAATTTTTTTGCAGCGTCTTTTCTCCGAGTTCCATGATCTGCCCTCCAAGCTTCAGAGCTGTTCCGCAAGCGCGAAGAACGCCGCGCTTTCCGCGCCCTCCCCGCCGATATAGCGGAGAAAATACTTATAGCCCGCAAGCAGCGCGCCGATCTCGGTCACGTCGCGCCTGCCCGTGGCGGCGGCGAGTTCGCCGAAAAGAAGTTCCGCCGCATCGCGCTCCTCGTCACGCAGCTCCCTGCTCATGACGCGGTTGCGCTCCACGGGCACCATGGCGGCAAACTGCGCGAGCGTATCCTCCCACTTTTTGCGCTGCATGGCGATCTGCCCGCGCTTGCCGCACTCGGGAAAGCACTCCTTCACGATGTCGCGGAAAGGACGGATCATGCGTTCGGCGAACACCGAATAGCTCGCCGTATAGCTCCCGTCCACATAAAAATAGCGGAGCAGAAAATCGTTGAGGTGCAGCGTGCCCGCGTCAAGCTCGACGAAGAGGCAGAATACAAAGGCGAGGATCTCCTGCCGCTCGGAGGGAAGATAGGCGGCGACGCGCCCCGCGCCGCGCTCCGCGGGCGTGCGCAGAAAGGCGCGCTTCGCCGCGGGATAATCGTAGCCGTCGGTGACGGCGGCAAACAGGTTGGTCAGCTCGCGGCTGCCCGCGATCCCCTTGAGCGCCTCAGAGATCTTGGTATCCGCGGCGAGGTACGACCCCGTGACGAGTTCGTCGCACACCGACAAAAAGCGCTGAATTTTTTCGATCTTTTCCTCCATATCCATGCGCGCGCGGAAAATCTGCCGCACGCTCCTCCTTGCAGACTGCGTTCTTTCCTACCATTATAGCACAACGCAAAAAAATATGAAAGAATTTTTCCCAAATATCTTGATTTTGTCCCGATATTTGTGTATAATATAAAAAATGATTGAAGTGGAGGAATTTTGATATGAAATCTATGACGATCTCTCTTGAAATGGCGCAGCGCGTGAAAGACTTTGTTGCGATCACGCAGAACTGCGATTGCGAAATCCTGCTCAAGAGCGGCAAGTACGTCGTCGACGCGAAGTCCATTCTCGGCATCTTCAGCCTCGATCTTTCCAAGCCCCTCACGGTAGAGATCTACAGCGACAACTGCGAGGACATCCTCGAAAAGCTCGCGAAATTCGCAAAGTAACGTTTCGGATCGGGACAGACAAGCCGCTTGACCCTGTTGAGCGGCTTATTTGCAGTTCCCTGAGAGTCGCGCAAACAACGAAAGAAAAAGGATGGAGCCGCCATGCAGGTCAGAGGCGAAACCTCGGTCAACAAGTTAATCCTACTCTTTGTCTTTGACAAAATGGAGAGTCCCCTTTCGGAACGCACGCTCGTGGATATGTGCACGTCGTCCAACGATTGGCTCAATTACATGGACTGCATCGTGCTCATCCACAAGCTCAAGAAAGACGGCTTTATCTGCGAGATCCCGGGCGCGGACGACCCCCTCTATACCATCACAACGGACGGGAGAGAGGCGCTCGCAAACTATTATATCAGCATCCCGAAGAGCTCGCGCGAAGAAATTTCCCGCTTCGTAAAGAACAACGGCACAAAGTTCCGCAACCGTCAGGAGTGTAAGTCGGATTACTATCAGAACAAGGACGGCACCTACACCGTGTTCCTCAAGATCCTTGCGCCCGTGCAGCCCATGTTGGAACTCAAATTCGTCGTTCCCGACAAAAAGACCGCGAACACCATCTATAAAAAATGGGAGGACAAAGCCTCCGAGCTCTATTCCGTCGTCTACGATACCCTCGTAGACTGATACACACGATGAGGTAAAAATATGGTAACTTATTCCACGAAAGGAACTTGCTCCAAACAGATCATCTTCGATCTTGACGAGCAGAACAGGATCCACAATGTAAAATTTATCGGCGGATGCAGCGGCAATCTGCAGGGCATCGGCCGTCTCGTCGAGGGCAAGACGCCCGACGAGATCGTGCCCCTTCTCAAGGGCATCCGCTGCCGTCAGAATACGTCCTGCCCCGATCAGCTTGCGACGGCGCTCGAGCCCTATGTATCAAACGCCAAGAAAAAGACGGACGCAAAAGCCTGAATACGATGTTATGAGCCCCGCGGCGCGCCATTCGGCGACCGCGGGGGTTTTTATAAAACGCTAGGAAACAAAAAAGCGCAGCGCCGCCCGATGGCGGCGCTGCGCTTTATGCTGTTTTTAAGATACACGCCGGCAAAGCAGGAGCCGAACGGTCACACTTTGAAGTGCCGCTGATCGGTGCTCAGGACCGCGATCCCGAACTTTTCGCAAAGCCTGAGCGTTTTGCTGTCGGGCGTGCCCGTCTGCACCACGGCGGTGATCCCCGCCTCGCGGCACTCCTCCACCGTCTCGGCATTGAGCAGAGCCGCGTCGGAAGCAATGACCGCCCCTTTCGCCTTTTCGCCGGCGAGCGAGAGCGCAAAGCGGAAGGCGAGCATGCGGTTGGTCTGCCCCGTTCCGATGCCGCAGGTCGCATACTGCGTACCGACGACCACGGCGCTCGAATGCGCGTGCTTGACGACCTTATAGTTGAGTAAGAGCGCCGCCGTCTCCGCCTCCGAAGGTTTGCGCGCCGAAACGCAGACGGCGTTTTCCAAGAGCGACGTATCGTACGTCTGAACAAGGAGCCCGCCGTAGATCTTTGTCATATCGAAGGCGGAAAACTGCACCTTGCTGCGGATATCGGGCATTTCAACGAGGATGATCGCCTTGTTGAAACGCAGTTCCCCCATCGCCTCGGGCGTAAACCCGACGGCGACGATCGACTCGACGCCCATATCGCGGACGCGGGAGGCAATGCGCGCGTCCACCACGCCGTTGACGGCAAGGATACCGCCGCGGAGCCTGAGCGGATCGGCTTCCGCAGCCCGTTCGAACGCCTCGAAGAGGTCGTTCCCCGTGCCCGCGCAGCAGGGAACGCCGTGCTTGCAGGCGACGACTGCGGGCTCGTCAAATTCCTTTACGAGCTCCAACGCCGCGTTCGCGTCGTTTACGTTATTGTAGGTGGCGTCGGGCCCCGCAAGCTGCTTTGCCCGCGCGATGGAGCCCTCTTTGAGGAGCGGCTCGCGGTAGACGGCGGCGCGCTGATGCGGGTTCTCACCGTAGAGCATGTCCTGCGTCTTTTCATAGGTGACGGTGAGCGTCTTGGGGAAGGGAATTTTCAGCTGATAGGAAAGATACTGCGCCACGAGCGCGTCGTATGCCGCCGTATAAGAAAACGCCTTGTACATGAGGTATCGGCGCTCGTCCTCGGGGATCGCCCCCGCGGCAAGATCGCACAGCACGCGGTCGTAGTCGTCGGGATCGCACACCGCGACGGTGTGCATGAAATTGCGCGCCGCTGCGTCGAGCAGCGCCACGCCGCCGACGTCGATATGAGACGCCGCCTCCTCAAAGGGAAGCCCCGCCTCCATATCCTCCTTAAAGGGATAGAGATTGATGACGACGAGCTCGATCGGGAACACCTTCGCCTTGGCGCGCCCCAATTCCCTGAACTGCTCGGGCGTGAGCTGATTGGCGATGATGCCCGTGTATACGGCGGGGTGCATGGCGCGCACTTTGCCGCCGAGCGGCTCGGGATAGCCCGTGAGTTCATGCGCGGAGAGCGCGGCGATCCCCGCCTCGCGCAGCACTTTGCACGTTCCCTCCGTGGCGATGATCTCGTAGCCGTATTCGACGAGATATTGGCAGAACTCGACGATACGCTCCTTGTTGTAAACGCTGACGTAAGCTCTCTTTTTCGCTTTCATTTCTTCCCTTCTAAAAAATGTCTGTACCGCACATACTGTTAGCGGTATGATCCTGCTCTATATCCTTTTGGCGACCTATATCCTCGCCGTCAATTTTCTTGCCTTCCGCCTCATCAAAGCACAGCGGGACGGCGTAGAGGCGGGCGAACGCGAGGAAGGCGAAGGCGACGGCAAACTGCTGCTCGCCGCGGCGCTCGGCGGCGCGACCGCCATGTACGCGACGATGTTCATCCTGCGCTACCGCCTCGAGAACTGCCTTCTCATGATCGTCCTGCCCCTGCTTGCGGTCGTCAATCTTTACTGTTTTTTCCTCGCGTTCCGAGGGATCGCGTTCCTGTGACCGCCCCTTTCGACGCGCCGACGGCGGATACCGTCACACACCCGCATGCTCATCCAGCCATTTCGCGACGCCGTCCTCTTCGCAGTACCCGATGACGCCCGTCGCCTTGGCTTTCAGCCAGTCGTCCGCATTCCGGACGGCGTATTTTTCATCGCAGACGTCGAACATATCCGAATCGTTGGCGGTATCCCCGAAACAGACGAGCCGTTCGTAGCCGAGGCGCTCTTTGAGGAATCTGACCGCGTTCGCCTTCGTCGCCTCCCTCGGCGAGATCTCCATCCAAAAGTCGTTCTGATAGGTCTCCTGATGGAATATGCAGATGAACCGTTCATCCATTTTCAGAATGTTCCAAGCGCTCTCGAGCTGACCGCGCGGACCGATGCACTTGAAGTAGAACACGTTGCCCTGCAGGAGCTCCTCTGCGGAATAGGCGGGCGTCATGCGCGGGTCGTCCCTGCGGCGTTCAAGGTAGCGCTTTACTCCCACGCTCTCCTTGCCCGCATGCCATACGACGCGTTCGTGCGCGTCGTCCGAGCCGAACACCACGGGAGAGATCCCGTGCGCCTCGAGCACGGAGAGCACATAGCGCTTCTGCTCGTCCTCGAACACGATATATTTCAGAGTTTCCCTTTTATTGACGTCATAGATAAGTCCGCCGTTATAAAATATGGCGGGAAGGCGCACGTCGAGTCCGCGCAGCGCACGCAGGGCGCTTCCCACCGAGCGCGCCGTCGCGTATGTGAACGGCATCCCTTTTTCGATCAGATGATTCAGATGTTCCGTACTGTAGGCGGAAACGCACTCGTGCCGTGTAAGCAAAGTCCCGTCTAAGTCGGACACGAATAAAGTTTTCATAGTTTTATCCCGGATTCCATAATCTTCTCAACCATATTATAGCATATTTTTCCGCCGAAGTTTGCAAAAGCGCGCGGAAAATTTGCGGAAGCGACAAAATGTTCTTTTGTATCAGAAAACGAACGGGAATACTACCCCCGCCCGCCGCAATATCCTGTGCCTCAGCGCGGAGCATGTCC
>DBGBVX010000104.1:0-1805 GCA_048370055.1 Candidatus Gallimonas sp.
CAAGGGTGAGTCCTGCAACACTAAAAAAGAATCTGGCGCTTTTAAACGCCAGACCCAAGAAGGTTTTACATTACCATACACCACAAGATTTGTTTGATCAAAATCTTTCTAACTGTTGCACTTAAGTTGACAATTCACCAAAGCCATGTCGTTATTGAAAGGAGGAGGAAGAACACAGCTCATTGTCAACGATACATGGGACCGTAAGTTTTGCAGGCGCGGTAGTCCTGCCCTTCCGCGTCCATGCCGAAGGCGTTCCAACATGCGGGACGGAAAATTTTCTCCTCCGGCACGTTGTGCATACACACGGGGATGCGCAGCATCGAACACAACGTGATGAGATCCGCACCGATATGCCCGTACGCGATCGCGCCGTGATTGGCGCCCCAATGGTTCATCACTTCGTATGCGTTCCTGAACGCACCCTTCCCCGTCACGCGCGGTGTGAACCACGTGCACGGCCATGTGTAGTCCGTCCGTTTCCACAGTACGTCCGTCACTTCGTCGGGCAGTGCGACCGTCCAACCCTCTGCAAGCTGTAAGACGGGTCCCAACCCCTTTATGTAATTGATCCGCAGCATCGTCACCGGCATCTCCGCCTTCGTCACGAACCGCGAGGAATACCCTCCGCCGCGGAAATACCCGAGATCCGCACAGCTCCACTCCGTTGCCCGCAGGCATGCCTTTACATCCTGCTTCTCCATCTCCCAAAACGGCTTTACCACGCTTTCTCCCGCCTCGTTCCGGCTCTCGCCGCTGAAATCCAACGCCGAAGCTCCCGAATTGATGAGGTGCAGGAATCCGTCCGCCTCCTTGGCATGCCCTTTCAGCGCGTATCCCGCCACGCGGTGCACGCTCGCGCCGCTCCAATATGTGCGCACGTCCGAGAACATCACCGAGCGACCCGTGAGGAGTTTTCCGAGCAGCATGGACGCCGAATTGAGCGTATCGTTCTCCGTTGCGAGGATCACGGGCTCCCTCGTCCCGTTCCAATCGAAGGAGGAATTGAGGATAGCTTCGGGGAAATCGGTGTTGGGCAAAAAGTCCGTCCACTGCCGCTGTCCCTGAAATCCGCCCGCGATGGCGTTGTGCCCCAACGCTTCCTCTTCCCGTCCCGCGGGCAAGTTCTTGTTCCCTTGAAACAGATCTTTGATGATACACGCCGCCTTGACCGTGAACTCCCAATCCTTCTCTTTCTGCTCCGCCGTGCGGCGCAGTTCGGGCGGATTCTTATCCAACCCCTCGCGGCAGTTCTCTTTTACCCATGCGATCGCGCGTTCGTATTCCGCTTTATCGTAGATCTCCTGCTCGATGCGGCGCAAAATCTCCACTTCGTCCACCGATTCCACGCGCATGCCGAGATATTCCTCGAAAAAGTCCGCGTTGATGAACGAACCCGCGATCCCCATGCACGCCGACCCGATCTGCAGATAGCTCTTCCCGCGCATGTATGCCGCCGCGACGGCCGCACGCGCAAACCGCAGAAGCTTTTCCTTCACGTCCTCGGGGATACCCTTCGCATCCGCGTCCTGTACTTCTTTCCCGTAGATACCGAAGGCGGGCAGTCCCTTCTGCGCGTGCGCGGCGAGCACCGCCGCAAGATACACCGCGCCCGGGCGTTCCGTCCCGTTGAACCCCCATACCGCCTTGATGGTATTCCGCTCCATGTCCATCGTCTCCGAGCCATAGCACCAACACGGCGTGACCGTGAGCGTGATATCCACGCACTCCCTGCGGAACTTCGCCGCGCAGGCGGCTGCTTCCGCCACCCGCCCGATCGTTCCGTCCGCGATCACCACCTTTAC
>DBGBVX010000105.1:0-20307 GCA_048370055.1 Candidatus Gallimonas sp.
ATTTTTCTTTCGGCGGTCTGTCTGCTGAACGTCTTTGCTTTTTCCGCATGCAACAACAAGGAGGATGATGATCCCGTGGGACCTGACAAACTGACGTATGCCGATCTGTATCGGACAGAGGAAAAAAAGAGCGACCCGATCAGCGGGAAGGCGCTTTACAAGGCGTCGTACGGCTACACGCTCTCGCAGGAGCAGGGGTACAATCATTTCCGCTACGAGTACCGCGCGGGCGATACGTTTGCGGAGATGACGTACGGGAACGACGCATGGCAGGGCGGAGGCGCCTCCATGAAGGGCGGGACGATGCGCGCTGTGTCGGGCGCCGACGCCGTCCGCACTTTCGTGGCGCCCGCTTCGGGCGCGGCGCACGTCTACGGCAATCCCTATCTGCTCTCGGGCGCGTCCGCACACGTCACGATCATGCAGGGGAGCACGGTCGTCGCGGAGTACGACGTAACGGACGGGTACGGCGTGTATCATTCGCACGAGCTGACCTTGCAGGAAGGGGAGACGCTCCGCTTCATCGTCTCGGGTGACGCGGAGGTCTATTGGAACCCGACCGTCGACTATACGCTTGCGGACGAGGTCTCGCTGCACCACACCGTAGACGGCTATTACGGCGACGTGCATCCCTTCTACGACGAAAAGACGGGCAAGATGTACATGTACTATCTCTCCACGGGGATGCAGAGCGAAAACAGGGTGGAACAGTTCGCTTCGCTCCTCACGGTCAGCGATAATTTTGTGCAGTATCGGGATACGGAACTCAAAATGGACGAGGACAACCCGCCCGAACAGGAGCTCTACTACGCGTTGGGCGTGTACGTCGATAAGGACAGGCGTTACCGCAGCAGCTACGGCAAGGGGAGCTATGCGGGCGGCTCCGTGAGCGACGATCTGCTCGTGTGGGAGAACGCTGCCGAACCCTATGTGGACGAGGCGGACGGGCTGCTCAAATACACATGGCGGGCGTATTTCGACGAAGGCGTCTATTCGGGGCGCGATCCCGATATCTGCTATGACGCGGAGACGGACAAGTACTACTGCGTCGTCATGAACTACTACTCCGCAGCCGAGGCGCAGGGCGAAAAGGGACTTGCGCTGTATATGGCGGGGGAGGACGGAAGGTTCTCCACGAAATCGGTGCGGCTCGTCGATCTCACGGGCAGGGGCGATCCCGAGTGCCCGCAGCTCAAAAAGATCGGCGAAAGGTGGTATCTCTTCTATTCCGTCTACGGCACGGGCACGGCGGGCAACGTGGGCTATCTCACCTACCGCGTGGGGGATGTCGGCGTTCCGCCCGATCAAGTGGACTGGAACTCCAAGCCCGAGCACGCGCTCGAGGGCGGCGATCTGCACGCGGCGCAGCTTTGCAAAGTGGGCGATATGTGGTACATGTACGGCTGGCTGAATTATACGCCTCATACAAACGTTTGGGGAGGCTATCTCAACCTTGCCCGTGAAGTGTATCAGAAGGAGAACGGGCTCCTCGGCACCCGCTGCGACGAATATCTCTCGTCCCTGCTCAACATGGGGCGCGTCGCTTCCTTCGGGCAGGAGAACGTCACGCTCACGGATATGCAGGTCTCGGGCAATGCGTTCACGCCGACGGCGGACACGGGAAAAGCGACGCTCGGCGGAACGTACGGGCGCAGCTACATCACGGCGGATATCAGCCTTCCCGCCTCGGCGGACTATGCTGGCGTCACCCTTACCGAGGGCGATACGACTTACCATGTACGCCTCAGGCGCAGCGGGGGAGAACTTTACCTCTCCATCGACAGCGGCGCCGTCGGCTGCAGCGTGAAGATCGAGGACCCTTCGCAGACGTCCTTCCGCCTCGAGGTCGTCGCGGACGGGCAGTTCATCGAGGCTTACGTCAACGACGAGTACACGCTCTCGTCGAATACGCGGCTCACGGGCAATTATACGCTCGGGATCGCCGGCGGCGCGGGCGCGCAGATCTCCTCCGCAGAGGTCTTCAAGCTCGCCGATTACAACAATATTTTTGACTAACAAACAGGGAGGAAAATTATGAGATCTATCATCAAAAAAATCGGCTGCGTCGCAACGTCGCTCGTATTGGGCGCCTCCGTCATGGCGGGCTGCACCGATACGGGTACGGGAACGGGAAAGAATACCGATAATTCTTTCTCCATGGTCGCCACATGGACGTCGAGCGGGCTCGTCAACCACTACGACAGCAACACGAGCTGCAACGCGTTCGACTACTTCGTGGTCGAGGGGCTGTGGCGCTACGTCCGCTCCACGGACGAGATCTTCTGTCAGCTCGCGGCGGAACTGCCCACGCACTCCGAGGCGCCCATCGACGACTATAAGGAAGTCATCGGCGAGGACGCGTACGACTACTATGTAGCCAACGGCGCGACGACCGTTCCGGTCACCACGGGCAAGATCCGCGAGAACGCCAAGTGGCAGAACGGCGAGGATTTCACCGCCAAAGACGTATGGGCGTATTACTACATCATGCACCCCACGTCGAGCAACTACATGGCGGCGGTCAAGGTCGTCGACGACAAGACGGTCGAGTTCGTCTGGAACCCGCTCAAGGAGCCCGCGGATACCGTCAAGGAACTTCTCCTCGCGCAGGATAAGTCGGGCACCGTCAAGTACGATGTGTTCGCCGCTTACGTCGATCCAATTTACGAGATCGTCATGGCGAGCCCCGTCAACGAGAACCCCAACCTGTGGGGCGCGTTCAACCGGTTCTCCACGGATGAACAGATCACCGAACTCAACATCACGAAGAACGCGTTCTTCAATTACAGTCCGAGCTGGTACATCGCCACGGGTCCCTTCAAACTTGAAACGTTCTCCGCAACGCAGATCCTGCTCACCAAGAACGAATATTATTGGAACGCGGAAAACATCGGGTTCGACCGCGTGAAGCTGTACTCCTCGAACGACCTCAATCAGACCTATTCGCTCATCACGAATGGGTACGTCGATTATTACGACGGCTTTATTCAGAAGGATACGCTCGAGAGCATGCTTGCCTCCAACAGCGATCTCGTCAACCTCAAAATGTACGATCCCGGCGCGATCGGAATCGTCTTCAACCTCGAAAAATCCATCTTCACTCCGGGCGTGCGCAGGGCGTTCCAATACATCTTCAACCGCGAAGAGATCACTCTTGCCGCGAACCCTTACGCAACGACTTCCTACTACCCGCTCATCGGCATGGCGCCTTCCGAAGCGGAGACGTACATGAGCGAAGAGCACTTCAACGGGCTGCCCAAATACTCGCACGATACCGCAAAGGCGGAGGAACTTCTGAAGGCGGAGGGCTGGACCAAGCAGAACGGGCAGTGGCACGACGCAAGCGGCGCGCAGGTCAGGCTCACGCTCGGCACGCCGAGCTCGTCGGATATCGCCTCCACGGCGGCGGAAGCAGCCGCGGCGCAGCTCACCGATTTCGGCATCACGATCGATCTGCTCAAATCAAGCAACTTCTACTCCAACGCCACGGCGGATAACTGCCCTTACGACCTGATGCTCGAGTGGACGGACCTCAATATGTCCTTCTCCTATCCCACGGGCTCGTACAATCAGTTCTCAAGCGTCTATTCGCAGTGGATCCACGTCGAGCGCTATCCCTCCGATTACGAGGATACGCAGAAGGCGGGCAACGTCAAACTCGTGTTCAACGGTTTGGACGGCGATACGAACACCTATGAGTTCGCGGACTACATCAACTCCTTCTATTCGGTGGACGAAGAGCAGCTCACCTATCTCGTAGACGTGTTCAATACGGGGCTTGCGAACCTCGATCTCGGCATTCAGTTCTTCCAGAACGTCACCGCGTCCACCCTCAACGTGGGCAAGATCAAGGGCGTTCCGCTCGAAGAGTATTGGTCGGAGAACAGGAACGTGACCTATGTCCCCGAGGCGGGCACGGAGGACTTCTTCGCCGTTGCGCGCACCAACCTCGTGTACGCGACCAACTATATGTTCATCAACGGCGTCTATCAGCCGAACGCATAAAGGGGCACGCCTATGGATGAAAGCATGAACCCTGCCGAGGGCGCGCGGGAGGCGTCCGCCTTCAAAAAATTCTTCGGCGCCTGCGGCAGGTTCCTACAAAAATACAGCTATTTTTTCGCCAAGGTCGGCATTTCCGTCGTCACGCTGGCGCTCTCGATCATCGCGCTCTTTTTCCTGCTGCGCATGATCCCCGGCGACATCGTCGAACTCTATGCGCTCAAACTTCAGAATCAGCAGGGCATCACCTTCGACAGAGCGTATGAACTCGCGGCGCAGCTTCTCAACTACGATCCGAACGAGAACGTCTTTCAGGCGTTCGGGCGTTACATGGGCGGGCTTTTCCGCGGCGAGCTCGGCAACTCCTATCTGGAGACGGGCGTCTCCGCGAACAGCCTGATCGCGACGAGGCTCCCGTGGACGCTGTTCATCTCCGCAGTCTCGCTGTTCATCAGCTTTTTCATCGGCGTTGCGGTGGGCGGCTTCGTGGCGCAGAAGCGCAAGGGCGTCGCCAACAAGGTGGCTTCGGGCTATATCGCCGTCTCCGGCTCGGTGCCCGATTACCTCATTGCGCTCATCCTCGTCATCGTGTTCGCCTATCAGCTCAAGTGGTTTCCGGCGCAGAACAATTACGACGCGTTCACCGTCACGCCCGGGTTTAATCTTCCGTTCATCGGCAGCGTGCTCTACCACGCGTTTCTGCCCATCCTCTCGTATACCATCGTGCAGACGGGCAACTGGATCCTGCACATGCGCGGAAGCTGCATCGGCGTTTTGGGCGAGGACTATATCCTCGCCGCGCGCGCAAGGGGGCTGAGCGAGCGGACGATCCGCCGCAAGTACATGAAGAAGAACGCGCTCCTGCCGCTCATCACGCAGTTCGGCGTCTCGTTCGGCGCGCTCTTCGGCGGCGCGACGCTCATGGAGAGCATCTTCAACTATCCCGGGATCGGTCTGGAGATCTCCAACCGTATCATCAACAAAGACTACATGGTCGTGCAGGGGCTGATCTTCTTTTCCGCCGCGATGGTCATTCTCGTGAATCTCGTGGTCGATCTGATCTACCCGCTCGTCGACCCGCGCGTAAGGAGGGGGTGAGCGCATGCAGCAAGAAACCAAAGAAAGCAGACTCAAACCGGCGCTTGCCGCCGTCGGGCGCTTTATGCGCGAGCTGGGCGCGTCGCTGGCGCGCGGATGCAAAAAGTTCTTTTCCAACGGAAAGACGATCGTCGGCTTTTCCATCCTCGTCTTTTTCATCCTCGTCGCCATCTTCGGACCTATGATCTTCCCGTATGATTCGAATACGGATATGTCGATCGCCTATCTCATGCCGTCGTGGGAACACCCGTTCGGCACCGATTGGCTGGGGCGCGACGTGTTCCGTCAGGTCATCGCGGGAACGGGCTCGGTGCTCGAGATCGCCTTCTATTCCGCGATCTTCACCGTGGTCATCGGCACGGTGCTCGGCATCGTCAGCGGGTTCCTCGGCGGATGGGTGGATAAGATCATCATGGCGATCACGAATATCTTCCTCTCCATCCCGTCCTTCCCGATCTATCTCCTTCTGGCGGCGATCGTCACCATCAACACGCCCGTATCGCTCGCGGTCATCATCTCCATCTGGAGCTGGGCGGGGCTGTGCCGCTCCATCCGCGTACAGATCATGAGCCTGAAAGAGCGCGACTTTATCCAAATCTGCACCGTCATGCACATGAGCAAGGCGCACATCATCTTCAAAGAGCTCATGCCCAACGTATTCTCGTATATCGCCATCAACTTCGTCATGGCGATGCGCAACGCGATCATGGCGAGCGTCGGCATCATGCTCGTGGGGCTTGCGGCGTACGATCCCACCAACTGGGGCGCCATCATCAACGCCGCAAGAACAAAGGGGCTCATGAACGTCAAAAACATCTATATCCTTCTGTATCCGCTCGTCTGCATCATCATTTTTCAGATCGCGACGCTGCTGCTTGCAAACGGATTGGACGAGACGCTCAATCCCCGCCTGAAAGTGCTTTGAGGTGCGGTATGCAGACACAATCGGACAACATCGCAGTTTTTCGCAACGTCTCCATCGACTACCCTCTCAAAAAGTACACCATCCGCGCGGTGACGGACACGACTTTCGCGCTCAAACGCGGCAAGATCACCGCGTTGGTGGGGGAGAGCGGGTCGGGCAAAACGACGCTCGCCTCCTCGCTCATCCGCTGTATCTCCGAGCCCGGGCGCGTCGCGGAAGGGGAGATCTCCTTCTACGGCAAAGACGGCGACGGCGGCGTGACGGAAACGCGCGTCGATCAGCTTTCGGAGAAGGAGGTGCGAAAATTCCGTTGGAGCAAGGTCTCCATGGTGTTTCAGGCGGCGCAGAGCGCGCTCAACCCCGTTCTGACCGTGCGCCAACAGTTTGCCGAAACGTTGGAGGCGCATGAGGTCAAGCTCTCCAAAGAGGAAAAAGAGGCGCGTTTCAAGGGACTTTTGGAGTACGTCAAGCTTGATCCCGAGCGCGTGCTCGCCTCCTATCCGCACGAGCTCTCGGGCGGCATGAAACAGAGGGTCATGATCGCGTTCGCGCTCCTTCTCGACCCCGAACTCATCATTCTCGACGAGCCGACCACCGCGCTCGACGTGATCACGCAGAGCTATATCTTCAATCTTCTGAAGGAGATCAACCGTGAACGCGGCATTTCGATGCTTCTGATGACGCACGACATCAGCGTCGTCGCCAAATTTGCCGACTATGTGGGCGTCATGTACGGCGGGCGGCTGATGGAGTACGGCACGGTCGCGAACGTGTTCAAAAAACGCGAGCATCCCTATACCGCGGGGCTCATCGGCGCAACGCCCTCCATCATCGGGGATATCTCCGATATGAAGCCCATCGAGGGCAGCCCGCCCGATCTTCTGAATCTGCCCAAGGGCTGTATCTTTTCGCCCCGCTGCCCCAAGTGCAGCGAGGTATGCCTGACGGCGGAGCCGCCCACGCGCGAATTTGCGGACGGCAGCAGGGGCAAATGTTATTTCTACAGGGAGGCGGCAGATGCAGACGCAAACTGAACAACCCGAAAAGGCGCCTCTCATGCGGCTTGAAAACATCAATATGGTGTTCAAAAAGCCGGGCTCCTTCCTTGCGGATAGAAATATCCACGTTCTGAAGGACGTCAGCCTCGATATCGCCGAACGGGAGATCGTGGCGCTCGTCGGCGAATCGGGCTGCGGCAAAACGACGCTCGGCAAGATCATCACGGGGCTGTACCGCCCCACCTCGGGCGAGGTGTATTTCGAGGGGGAGCGCGTCTCGGGCGCGTTCGATAAAAAGCTCTCCTCCTACAATCAGGTGCAGTTTATCCAACAGGATTCCTACGCCGCGCTCAACCCCGTGCGCACCATCTATCAGAGCCTGTACGCGCCTATCAAGACGCACAACCGCAAGTGGACGAGAAAGCAGATCGACGCGCGCATCGAGGAGCTGATGGGGCTCATCGGCTTGCAGCCGTCGGCGCAGTTCCTCACAAAGTACCCGCATCAACTTTCGGGCGGACAACGTCAGCGCATCCTCATGGCGCGCGCGATCTCGCTCGAACCCAAGCTCATCGTTGCGGACGAGCCCGTGAGCATGATCGACGTATCGCTCCGCCTCTCCCTCCTCAATCTCATGAAGGAGCTCAACGAAAAGCTGAACATGTCGTTCGTATATATCTCGCACGATCTTTCCACCACGCGGTATATCGCGCGCAACGGGCGCGTTGCCGTCATGTATCTCGGGGAGATCGTCGAGGTGGGGAACATCGGCGACGTTATCGCGCACCCGCGCCACCCCTATACGCGGGCGCTCATTCAGGCGGTGCCCATCCCTGATCCGGACTTCAAGGGGAACGACGAGCTTCCCTTAAAGTCGATGCAGCTCGGCTCGCTCGAAAACCGCGGGGAGGGCTGCGCATTTTACGGGCGCTGTCTGTATGCGGCCGAAAAATGCAAACAAAAAATTCAGGCGGTCAAAACGGACACCGCCGACGTTCTGTGCTGCAACCTCGAGAACGTTCCGGCGACGTCCGTATATGAAAAAAAAATAATCTGACGGAGGAAAAATGTATGAGCAAACTGCTTGCGAAAAAGCTGACGTGTCTTTTGGCAGTACTTTGCGTGCTGTGTATGACGCTCGGCATCCTGTTCGCGTTCGGCGGTCGCGGCGCCTCGGCTGACGAGACTTCCGGCGACGAGAACGCGCTCTACAAACAGGACTTTTCGGGCACGGTGGAGGGGGACCTTGCAAACCACGTTACGGTTTCGGACGGCGCGGCAACCATTACGGACGCCGATCTGTTTAACCTTCCCGTAGAGAATTTTGCGGAGTCCAACAATTATACCGTGGAATTCGATCTGAAGCTTAACGGGTCGTCTTCGTTCTACCTGCATCTTGTGGGGCTGAACGGGACAAATCCCGAAGCGCCGGACAACATCTATCTCGGCATCGAGGGAGACGGTCAGTTCCTTCTCATTTCGGATAATTCCGGCAACCGCGTTTACAACAATTCTACGGTCGCTTCGGGCGGGCTTGACGCAACGCCTGTCGATTTGTCGGAAAGCGCGCACTTTGAGTTGGTGCACTACGAAGGATATCTTGAACTTTGGGCAAACGGCACCCGCCGCTGCGTTACGCACCTTTCCAACTTCGGCAACAATCAGTACCATACCCGCGCGCCCCTCGTCGAGGGTAAGATCACGGGGTTCGCGATCGATGTGAACGACGGCGGCGCGTTCACCATCGATAACATCGTCATTTCCGAGGCGACTGCGTGGAATACGAGCGCCGAATATACGAGCGGTTCGACGAGCGTGACCTCTTCGCAGGTTTTCGATCTCTCCGCACGCAACCTCTATCGCGACAATTTCAAGGTCGAGGGAACATTCTTCCTTGCCGACGCGACCAAAACAAATTACTATCCCACGATCAAGCTGTTCGGTCTGAACGCGTCCCTGCTGAAAACGAGCGGCAAGGAATATTCCTTCAACATTCAGGCGCGCGTCGAGAACGGCACGTTCAATCCCGAGATCTGCTATCGCTATGAGGATAAAGAGGATTGGGGCGTGCTCGGCGGCGATCCCGTCACCGTTGAAGAAGGGCAGTCTGTCACCTATCGCATCGAGGTCTACGGCGATCATCTCGATTACTATCTCAACGGGCAGCTTGCCGTTTCCTCCACGTTCGAGGAAATGGGGATCCAAAAAGGACATTTGCAGTATATACAGATCCTGAGCAACGGCGGCGGCGCGTATTGGACGGAGCTCACTTACAGCGGCTATGAAAACGAGAGCGCGGCGGAAGTCAGAACGGACGCAACCACCGTTATGGCGGGTACGCCCGTCACGTTCGAGGCGGATCTCTTCGGCACGAGAGGCGAGGGATTTGCGTGGTACGTCAACGACGAAAAACAGTCCGAGCAGAGCATGACGCTCACGCTCACCGATCTCACGGCGGGCACCTATGCCGTGCAGTACAAGAACGATACGGTCTCTAGCGAAAAAGTGACCGTCACCGTCGTGGATAAGATGATCACGCTCTCTTCCGAAAAGACGGAGATCTATCCCACGGAGGAGATCACCGTTACGGCGGATATGCAGGGCGATTTCAGCGGCGAGACGTTCGCATGGTATCTCAACGGCGAAAAACAGGACGAGACGGGCGTATCGATCACCCTCTCGGGGCTTGCCGCGGGCACTTATACGCTCCAATACAAGAGCGACGCGAGCGAGAGCAATGTGTTCACGTTCACCGTTTTGGAGGCTTCCGTGGAAGTCACCACGGAAAAGAACAGCTATTTCATCGGCGAAAAGGCTGTTTTCTCGGCGGAACTTGCGGGACTTCCCGAAACGGAGACCATTGCGTGGTATGTGGACGGGACCGTGCAGGAAGGCGCCGCGGGTGCGACTTTTGAACTCGATCTGAGCGAAGCCGAGGCGGGGAGCAAGATCGTCGTCTATGCGCAGACGGCTTCCGGCGTCAAGAGCAACGAGGTCACCATCGGCATTGCGTTCGACGTCATGCAGTCCATCAAGGATAACGAATTTTACAAGACCATCTACGAAGACGTGTTCGAAGAGGGAGGCACCTACGGCAATTTCAGCGTAGGCAAGGATGAAAACGGCGATCTGTACCTTTACAGCGAAGTCACGGACGCCAGCACCTACTACACGATGTCCAACGTGAAGATGCCCTCCAATCCCAACTATCTCTTTGAGTACGAGCTGTATATCCCCGCGGATATCTCCACGACGAACTACGTCTATCCCTGCCTTGCGGGACTCAACTCCAAGTATCCCTCCGGCATGGTCGAGCTCGCGTGGGAGGTCAACGCCGAGGGCGTGCGCCCCTATGTAAAGGATCAGAGCACGGGCAGGGAGTATCTGCACACCGAATACGGCTTCGGGCTCGATCTCACCTATGAGGGCGGCATCGCAAAGAAGGGCGATTGGAACAAGATCACCGTCGCCGTTTCCGGCAACTACGTCTCGGCATATATCAACGGTCAGATCGCGCTGTTCTTCGAGATGACGGGCGCGACCGTCCCCTCGGGCGCGAGCTTCAACCTCTTCCCCGACGGCGGCGTGGGCGTCGTTCCCGTCCGCATCAGGAATATTTCCTTCAGCGGCGTCGTGGAACCCGCGCCCGATTTGGAAAGCGTCACCGTTTCGCTCTCTTCCGTGAGCATGCAGGCGGGCGGCACGGTCACCGCGACCGCAACGCTCAATCCGTTCAACGCCGAGGCAAACGCCATCGCGTGGTATGTCAACGGCGAAAAGGTGGAGGGCGCGAACGAGCTCTCCTACGCCTTCACGACGGATACGCCCGGCGAATATAAGATCTATTGCGAGATCGACGGCGTTAAGAGCGCCGAAAAGACGATCACCGTGACCGCGGCTACCGCGGGCGGCGATACGGGCGGCGGCAGCAATACGGGGATGTGGATCGGCATCGGTATCGCCATCGGCGTTGTGGTCATCGCGGCGGTCGCAGTAACGGTCGTCATGGTGCGCAAGAAGAAAAAGAACGGCGAAAACGGCGAAAACTGATCGTCGTATCAACTGAACGAGGCTGAGTACGGTCCGCGCGCGTAACAGCGCGCGGACTTTCCATAAGGAGCGTTATGAAAAAGATCGTGGCGACGGCAGTCGCAGTTCTCATTTTATTGCAGGGGGTCTGTTTTATGAGCGCATGCAGGCAAAACGATACGGAGGAGGTCTTCGACTACGCCTCTTTATACCGCACGGAGCGCGATACGCCGTATGCGGAGGGCGAGCGCCTCACTTCCCGCGCCCGCTACGGCTATACACTGTCCGCCGAGCAGGGTTACAACGGGTGGTACTATCTGTACGGCGCGGAAGGGGCGTATTCCGAGATGCGTTACGACGCCGCTTCCGAAACATGGCAGGGCGGCGGCGCGCAGATGAAAGGGGAGGAGATGACGTCCGCTCCTTCCGCCGCGGCGGTGCGCATGTACCGCGTGCCTTCGGGCGGGAACGGCGTGCTGTACGGCAATTTCAGGTGCGCCGATCCTGATTCCCCCGCGGCAGAGATCGCCGTGTATGCGGACGGCGCGAAGGTGTACGAGGGCGCGCTCGACGCGGGCGACACCGCCGGAAAGTACTTCGAGGTCTCCGTCTTATTGAACGCGGGGAGCGAGGTGTATTTTGCCGTCGGCGGCGATTCCGCCCGCGTGCTGTTCGATCCCGTTGTGACCTTCGAAAACGCGCAGAACGATTCGCTCTATCATCTGACGGCGGCGGGGAAGCAGTACGGCGACGTGTTCCCGTATTACGACGAATCGCAGCACCGCCTGTATATGGGGTTTCTTTGGTCGGACAACGCGGCGCTTCCCGATAACTATCACGACGCGCTCGAGGTCTCTTCGAATATGCTCACGTTCACCGACGTCCCCGAAGCGAACAATTACGACGTGTGGCAGTATTACAGGCAGAATTATCGCCTGCACCAACTCTTCGATGTGAGCAGGTTCGTCGACCGCAGCGTTTACGCCTACGGCGTGCGTGACAATATGCTGTATTTTGACGAGGAAAACGGGCGCTATCTCATGATCGCGGGCTGTTACTATCAGTTCGACGGCGCGGTGCAGACCTCCGACCTCGTCATCTACGCCTCCGATGACGACATGGCGATGAGTTGGACGCAGCCGGGGAACGTCGTCGAGGCGGGCTATTCGCGCAATCTTCCCGAATGTCCTTCGCTCATGAAGATCGGCGACAGATGGTATGTGTTCGTCTCCGTCGCCTACAACACGGCGCATCAGGTCGGTCCGCTTCAATATTGGACGGGCGACGCGGGCGTGGACTGCATGGACGTGGATTGGTCGCAGAAGGAGTACTCTTTCCTCGACGGCGAGGATCTGTGCGCGGCGCGCCCCACGCAGGTGGGCGACAAGGTGTATATGTGGGGGTGGATCCCGTCCACATACGATACCATGCCGTGGGCGCCGTGGGCGGGCTATCTCAATCTCCCGCGCGAGGTCGTGCAGCGGGCGGACGGCTCATTGGGCGGCAGGCTCGATCCCGGGCTTTCGGCGCTTTTGAACTACGGAAAGATGTACACGCTCGGCGCCGAAAACTTTTCCGCCGAAAGCGGGGCGGCGGCGTATCGGGAGGGCGCGCTCGCGCTCTCGGGCGCGGAGAACTATGTGCGCCTCGGCGATTTTCACCGCACTTACGTCACCTTTCGCGCGGACATGGGTACAAGCGATACCGTCGGCTACGTCATGCGGCAGGACGGCAGGGAGTATCGGATCGTCGTCACGAAAGAGGGCGGCAAGTACTACATGAAGGTGCTCTCGCCCGACGATCCTTCGCACAAGGTGAACAGCGCGATCGAGCTCCCCGCCGAGGGCGATACGTTCGAATTCAAGATCGTAAACGACGGCGAGTTCATCGAGTTCTTCGTCAACGATACCTGCGCGCTGACCGCGCACACCGCCATGACGGGCGATTCCCACACGGCGTATCTCTATTCGGACGGAGCAGCGGAGTTCTCCGAGGTAAACATTTCAAAACTTCGCCCCTATGGGGAAATTTAACAGAAAAACACGGGCGGAACTATTGTTCCGCCCGTGATCTTTTACGGATGGCTATTAAAGGTGCGCCGAAAAGCGCTGCTGCGGCGTTTTTACGGCGCGCCGACGGAAAAAGAGGAGCGACAGAAGAACGTAGACCGCCGCGCCGCAGACGATCTGAAGCGGGTATGACGGGAGCGCCTCCGCGGGGATGAGCATGGCGAGCAGGGCGACCGCCGCGGTGGGCGGAAGGAACGTCTTCTGCCACAAGGCGAGCGCGAGAACGGCGGCGCCTGCGGCGAGCGCCGCAAGCGTGAGCGGGAGATTCAGCCACACGCACAGCGCAAGGCGGCATGCCGCGCCGAACGCCGCGCACAGCGCAAGGAACGCCACCGTGCGCACGGGCGTGCGCATCGCCCTGTTTCCGCGGCGGGTAAATTCGGTAAACGCCACCAAAAGAGGCGGGCAGACGAGGAAGCGGTATCCGGACCATACCGCGAGCCCGCACAGGAGCGCTGCGAACGCCGCGCGCAGGACCATGTCTGCAATGTCCCGCGCGGAAGGGCGCGGCAGGGGCGCAAAGGGCTCCCGTCTGCGCAAGCCCGCCCGTTCGGATATGGCGCGCGTCAGGAGGATGAGCGCCGTGAGAGTGAGCGCGGCGGCGATGTACACGAGGGAGCTCGTCTGAAGGAGCACGGGCAGCACGACAGCCGAAATGATGGGCGCGAACGTCGTGCGCGAAAAGAGGAATACGAGCTGTCCCGCAAGATAGGCGAGCGAGAGCTGCCACGCAACCGGCAGGGGAAGAAATCGGATGATGGCGACGCCCAAAACGGCGCACACGCCGATGAGCAGAAAGACCGCGCTCTTGCTCGTCCGCCACGGAAGGCGCGGCGCAACGAGCGCGCCGAGGGCAATGGCGGCGGCTTCGGGAAAGATGATCTCCCGTTCGCCCGAGATCTCCGCGATGCCGACCATCAGCCCCGTCAGGAGCACAAAGGCGGCAGGCAAAAGGACGCGGGCGGCGTGCGCCGCCCGCGGGGATGGCTGTATTTGCGCCATATTCCGCCCTCCGCGTTACCGCCGCGCGGGGGAGCCGCAGTAGGGGCAGCGCGCGTCCTCCGCCGTGTAGGTGAACTTCGCGCCGCAGAAGGGGCACTCCGCCGCGTAGATGCGCTTGTCGGGCGCGCGGTTCTCGTTGAGGACGAGGCTGTCGCCCGCCCGTTTGTACCCCGTAAGGTAGCGCTTTCTGAAACAGATATCGAGGCGCCCGCGCACCTCTTTTTCGGAGAGGGAAAGCTGCGCGGAGATCTCCTGCACGGTGAGGAGGTGCTCCTCGGTCACGGCGCTCACGACGCGCAGATTCGCCTTTGCGGGCGCGTAAGCCATCGTCCACCCGCACGGACAGCCGTAAAAGCCGATCGCAAGCAGAGCGATGCCGACCGCCCACACGGCGGGGATATCTATGGCGAGTCCCACGCCGAGCAGGGCGCCTCCGAGCGGGAGCGCCAGCGTGAGCAGGATGGAGACGGCAAGCGCCTTTTTCAGCGCCTTTTGTGCGGCTTGCATCGTGATTGCCTCCTGTAGATCGGATATTGCAATATATTACGATATACAGTATAAAATGTTTTGCGCGGTTTGTCAAGAGGGGCATATTGACATTTCGGAGTTTGTATGCTATCATAGTGGCGGAAGGGCGCCGCTGCGCTCTTCCGAAGGAGAAAAAGATATGTTTCTCAAAGTCATCGAATGGGCGGAAAGCGCGCCCGACGTCATCGTTTGGAAATTCCCCGTCGGAAAGAATACCATCGAGCGCGGGTCGTCGCTCACCGTGCGCGAGGGGCAGGCGGTCGTGTTCTGCGATAAGGGGCGCATGGCGGACGTGTTCGGTCCCGGCATGTATAAGTTGGATACCGATACCATCCCCATCCTCACGCGCCTTCTGTCGTGGAAGTACGCCTTCGAAAAACCCTTCAAATCGGATATCTACTTCGTCAGCACGCGGCAGTTCGCGGGGCTCAAATGGGGCACGGCGACGCCCGTTATCGTGCGCGACGCGGAGTACGGCGCCGTCCGTCTGCGCGCTTACGGCACATACGCCTTCCGCGTGACCGATCCTTACGTCTTTCTGAAGGAGATGGCGGGCGCGTGCGCCGCGTTCCGTACGCAGGATATCACAGACCATATCCGCAGCCTTCTCGTGACCTTCCTTTCCGACGCGCTCGGCGAGAGCGGCGTTCCCGTTCTCGATCTCTCCGCAAATCTCGTGGAACTGGGCGACGGCGTGAAAACGTCGCTCGAAAAGCGCCTCTCCGCCATCGGCGTGGGGCTCACGGCGTTCCGCTTCGAGAGCGTTTCGCTCCCGCCCGAACTCGAAAAGGCGCTCGACGAGAATACCCGCCTCAATATGATGCGCGGCAACATCGATATTTACACGCAGATGGCGCAGGCTGACGCGATGAAAGAGGCGGCGAAGAATCCCGGCGGCGGCGTCGGATCGATGATGGGCGCGGGGCTCGGCATGGGCATGGGTATGCAGATGGCGGGCGCCTTCGGCGCACAGCCCGAAAAGAAGGCGCAGGGTGGCGTCTGTCCGCACTGCGGGGCGGCGGTCACGGCGGGCGCAAAGTTCTGTCCCGAGTGCGGAAAATCGCTCCTGCGGTCGTGTCCCGCCTGCGGGGCGGCGCTTCCCGCGAACGTCAGATTCTGCCCTGAATGCGGGCAAAAACTCGGGTAAGGAGGGCTTATGGGCTGGCAGATCATCGTCATCATCGTGCTTGCCGTCCTGTTTGTCGTCGCGGCGGCAGCGGCGCTGGTGTTCCGGAAAAAATACATTGCCGAAAAACGGCGTTCCGACGAAAGCGCGCGGTTTGCCGAAGACGTGAAAGTCAGGGGCGGCGTGCGCTACTCCGGGGACGACGCGGTCGAGCGGGAGGGCGCGGCGAACATTACGCTCAAAAAGGGCGACATCCTGCTCCCGCGCGGCGAGACGCATTCCGCCGAACGGGGCGGGGAGATCATGCCGGGGACATATACCGTGCTTGCGACGGGGGATAACGTCACGCAGTTCAAACTCCGCGTGGGCGGGCTCGTGCGCACCTATTCGCACGGCGATACGCTCGTGCTCGCCGAGGACGAGGAGATCTGCGCCGTCTCCTGCGCGGTGATACTGAGGTGAGAGAGTTCACGAATTTTCTCGTCCAAAGGCTCGTCGCGGCGGAGCACAGTTTGCGACTGTTCGGCTTTACCGAACAGTACGCCAGAAACGCTCGCCGCTCCTCTTCGCAAAAAATCTTTCTGTGAAATCTTTTTTGCGAGTGTTGCGGTATGAGTATTCCGTGATCTGAGCAGGAAGTTGCGGGTACGCGCCCGCCCCTTTGTCTTCCCCCTCGGGGGAAGGTGTCTGCGAAGCAGACGGATGAGGGGATAGGGCATACGCCTGACCGCGCCTTCCTCTCTGCGCCGTCCCATCAGGGCTTACATAATAGCGGACGGCGCATTCACTCCTTCCTGAAAGCCGCGTGAGCGGCAAATTGGGGTGAGCCATGCGTAATGCGCAGCAGCGCGGTGCGCTGTGCGCGCATGGCGAACTAAGGAATTGCCTTTATCAGCGGCAATTTGTGTCCGACACGAGGAGAAAGTCTTGCTTGCAAAAGAATTTCGACGAAGTGGCGCACGAGCGCTACGCGCGAAGTACCGCAGGCGGCACGCTACCTCGGTGCCGCCGAGACACTGCGGAAGGAAACCTTCCTTGTATCTGTGATTTGATGGCAGGCATAACGCAGTGGCGCCTTTTGCAACGAATTTTAGAATGTATATACAAAATCTGTTCTACGGGCGGAGGCGTAGCCTCCTTGCGCGAGTGATTTATAGCAGGCATGTATAACGCGGTGACGCCTTTTGCAACTGTTTACAGCAAGAGAACTTTCTTTGTATCTGTGACTGATAGCGCATTTGTATGCGGGGAAGGGCAAATGAGCTAAATTTCATGTGTGCGACGGGGCATTTTGCCCAGCCGCAGTGCTTTTTTGCGCGTAGCCGTATATGCGCGGCAAGGCACGCGTTTTTTCCGCGGCGGGAATTTCAAATTTCGGCACGCGATTTTCCAAAAGCGCGGAAAATTCTTTGACATCTCCACGAAAACATGGTAATATTAGTATCGGCGTACGCGAGGAGGATCGCTCTCCACGTTCCCCTTGGCGTAACGCGACGAAAATCCATAGGAGGTAAAACGCAAATGGAAAAGCAGGAAATCATCGCAAAGTTCGCTGCTCACGAGGGTGACACCGGTTCTCCCGAGGTTCAGATCGCGCTCCTCACCGACCGCATCAACCACCTCAACGAGCACCTCAAAGTGCACAAGCACGACAATCACTCCCGCCGCGGACTTCTCAAGATGGTCGGCCGCCGCAGAGGCCTTCTCGACTATCTCAAGGCGAAGGATATCGAGCGTTACAGAGCGGTCATCGCCGCGCTCGAGCTGAGAAAGTAAGCTTGGAAGGGGAGCGGTTTTTTGCCGCTCTCTTTTTTTGGTTTTACCGTGCGTTTTTTTGCAAAATCACGGGAAAAGCCGCCGCTTATTCCGCCGTTGGGGCGGAAGGCAAAGAACGAAAGGCGATAAGATAAGGAGAATAAAAACATGAACTACCAAGAATTCAGAACGCAGGTCGGCTCGCGCGAGATCGTCGTCGAGACGGGCAAGTACACGGAGCAGGCGAACGGTTCGTGCGTCGTCCGCTGCGGCGAGACCGCCGTCATGGTGACGGTGTGTATGTCCAAGACCCCGCGCGACGGCATCGACTTCTTCCCCCTTCAGGTGGACTACGAAGAGAAGATGTACGCGGTCGGCAAGATCCCCGGCAGCTTCAAGCGCCGCGAGGGCAGGGCAAGCGATAAGGCGATCTTAACGGCGCGCCTCATCGACAGACCGCTCCGTCCGCTCTTCCCGAAGGGACTTTTCAACGACGTCGTGGTCGTCGCAACGGCTCTCTCGGTGGAGCCTGACGTCTCCCCCGAGCCGCTCGCCATGATCGGTTCGTCCGTCGCGCTCGCCATTTCCGATATCCCTTGGGCAGGTCCTACGGGTTCGGTCGTGGTCGGGCTGGTGGACGGCGAGTACGTCATCAACCCCGATGCCGCGCAGCGCGAAAAGAGCACCATTCACCTCAACCTTGCAGGCACGCGCGACGCGATCCTCATGATCGAGGCGGGTGCGGACGAGGTCACCAACGACGAAATGGTCGGCGCGATCATGTTCGGTCATCAGGAGATCAAGAAGATCTGCGCGTTCATCGAGGACGTCATCGTTCCCGCGGCGGGTAAACCCAAACAGCAGATCGAACTGTATCATATCCCCGAGGAGCTTGACGCCGCGGTGCGCGCGTACGGCTCGGAAAAACTCGATTGGGCGCTCGATACCTTCGACCGCGCGGAGCGCGAAAAGCGCCAGGACGAAGTCGAAAAGGATATCCTCGCACACTTTGCGGAGATCTATCCCGATCAGACGCGCGAACTCAAGGATTCCATCTACTATCTCACCAAGGAGAAGGTGCGCGCGAAGATCTTCGATAAGGGCATCCGCCCCGACGGCAGAGGTCTCAAAGATATCCGTCCCATCTGGTGCGAGCGCCACATCCTGCCCCGCGCGCACGGTTCCGCCGTGTTCACCCGCGGGCAGACCCAGACGCTTGCGACCTGCACGCTCGACATGATGAGCGCCGCGCAGAAGCTCGAAGGGCTCGACGACGAGACTTCCAAGCGCTACATGCACCAGTATAACTTCCCCGGCTACTGCACGGGCGAGGCAAAGGCGATCCGCGGCGCAGGCCGCCGCGAGATCGGGCACGGCGCTCTCGCGGAGCGCGCGCTCGTTCCCGTGATCCCTTCCGAAGAGGAGTTCCCTTACGCCATCCGCGTGGTCAACGATATCCTCTCCTCCAACGGCTCTTCCTCCATGGCGTCCGTCTGCGGTTCCACGATGGCGCTCATGGATGCGGGCGTGCCCATCAAGGCGCCCGTCGCAGGCGTTGCGATGGGGCTCATCAAGAACCAGGAGACGGGCGAGTTCCGCGTCATGACGGATATCCAGGGGCTTGAGGACTTCCTCGGCGATATGGACTTCAAGGTCGCGGGCACCTCCAAGGGCATCACGGCGATCCAGATGGATATCAAGATCAAGGGCATCTCCGAAGAGATCATGCACGCCGCCATCGAGCAGGCGAACGAGGGCAGGCAGTTCATCCTTTCCAAGATGCTCGAGTGCGTGCCCGAAGTCGCGCCCGAACTTTCCAAGTACGCGCCCCGCATCATCTCCTTCAAGATCGATCCCGAAAAGATCGGCGACGTCGTCGGTAAGCAGGGTAAGGTCATCAACTCCATCATTGCCGAAACGGGAACCAAGATCGACATCGAGGACGACGGCACCGTGTGCATCGCCTCCTACGGCGATCCCGAGGGCGCGCAGCGCGCGAGGGCGATCGTCGAGAGCATCGTGCGCGACCCCGAGGTGGGCGATATGTTCATCGGCCGCGTCGTGCGCGTTCTTTCCACGATGGGCGCGTTCGTCGAGTTCGCTCCCGGGAAAGACGGCATGATCCACATCTCCAAGCTCTCCGATAAGCGCGTCGAGAAGGTGGAGGACGTGCTCAACGTCGGCGATGTGGTCAAGGTCAAGATCATCAAGATCGGCGAGAAGGGCATCGACTTCAAACTGCTCGAAAAACTCGCGTAACAACCATAAAAAAATCCCCTGCCGCCGTATGGCAGGGGATTTTATAATTTCTGCAAAAACACGGCGCCGCCGTGTTTTTTATACGTCCGTTCTTCCAAGAAGATAGTCCGCGGAAACGCCGAAAAATTCGCACAGCAGGGCAATATAGCCCGCCTTCGGCTCGTTGATCCCGCGTTCCCAATAGTCGATCGCCTTTTGGCTTACGCCGATCGCGTTCGCAAGCGCCTGTTGCGAAAGTTTGCGTTCCGTCCGCAGTTCCTTGATGCGTTTCCCGATCATATCTCAGTCCTGACAAAGGATATAATTTGCGTCGAGGTCGAGTATTTTACAGAGATTGGCAAGCGTATCCAAGGCGGGCATTTTTGTGCCTTTCAGATAGCATGAGATCTGTTGGTGCCGGATCCCGAGCCGTCGCGCGATCTCGATTTGCGGAATGCCGCTCTGCCGGATGGATTCAGCCAATCGTTCTTGAATTTGAAGGAGCGTGATCATAATATCTCCATTTTGTGTAATAGT
>DBGBVX010000106.1:0-8989 GCA_048370055.1 Candidatus Gallimonas sp.
TATTATAGAAAAAATCCGCAAATTTGTAAAGAAAAAACGGCTGAAAAAGCCGTTTTCTCTTCAAGCGTATTTTTCAGATGCCAAGCGTCATGCCGAGGATGGTCCCCGCAACGTAGATCGCAAGGAAAATAAAGTAGGCGATCTTCCATGCTTTGCGCCTGCCGCGCACGAAGTACCAACCGGGGATCGCGATCGCCGCGAGTACGCAGTACTGCTGCACAAGGTTGAGCGCCTGCATGACGACCGCGCCGCCCGTATTGGCGAGCACCCATTTGAGGATGGGACCGATCAGGAGCAGGATCGCCGAAGCCGCCAGCGCAAGGAACGCCAGAAGATCGACGATGCTCACGCGCGAAGGCGTGGAGCGGCGGTGCTGCGTTGTCTGTTTGTTTTCCGTTTTCTTTGCCATATTTATGTACCTCCGAAAAAAGTCTGCACTTTTATTGCTTGAACAGGTATACCCCGTCCTCGCCGTCCGTCTCTGTGAAGTGCACGACGACGCGCTCTTTTTTGGACGTGGGGACGTTCTTGCCGACGCCGTCCGCACGGAACGGGAGCTCCCTGTGCCCGCGGTCGACGAGCGTATACAGGCGCACCGCGCCCGCCCTGCCCATGGAGGAGAGCGCCGCAAGCGCCGCGCGCACTGTCCTGCCCGTAAAGAGGACGTCGTCGCACAGGACGACCTGCCTGCCTTCGAGATCGAAATCGATCTCGCTGCCCCTGAACACCGCGTCGCAGCCGTCGAGAAGGTCGTCGCGGTACAGCGAAATATCGAGAACGCCCACGGGAAGCTCGGCGCCCTCGAGGCGGGCGATCTCCTTCTGCATCCTGCGGGCGAGGATGACCCCGCGCGTGCGGATGCCGACGAGCACGAAATTTGTGCCCTTGCACGCTTCCACCGCCTGCATCGCAAGCCGCGTGACCGCGCGCCGCATTTCGTCTGCATTGAGTATCAACATATCCTTCTCCCTGATCATCCGTTCGCGTTTTCCCGCCGCAGGACGGCAAGCACGCGCTCAAAATAGTCGGGCAGCGGCGCCTCGAAGGTCATCCGCTCCCCCGTCCGCGGGTGCGTGAGCGTGAGGCGGAACGCGTGCAGGAGCTGCCCGTTGAGATCGAACCGCTGTTTTTTATAGCCGTATACGGGATCGCCCACCACGGGGTGCCCCATATATTTTGCGTGAACGCGGATCTGATGGGTGCGCCCCGTCTGCAGCGAAAACCGCATGAGCGTATTCGCGCGGAAGCGCTCGAGCACAAAGTAGTCCGTTTCGGCGCGCCGCCCGCCCGAGGCGAGCACCGCCATTTTCAGCCTGTCTTTCGGGTCGCGCCCGATGAGGGTGGAGACGTGCCCCGTCCCCTCTTTGACGACGCCCTCCAAAAGGGCGAGATATTCGCGCTTGCAGGATTTTTCCGCGATCTGCGCGGCGAGCGAGAGATGCGCCGCGTCGTTCTTGGCGACGACGAGCAGCCCCGAAGTATCCTTATCGATGCGGTGCACGATGCCCGGGCGGATCTCGCCGTTGATGCCGCTCAGAGAGTGCAGGCGGTACAAAAGCGCGTTGACGAGCGTACCCTCCGCCCTGCCTGCGCCCGCGTGCACCGTCATGCCCTGCGGCTTGTTGACGACGGCGATATCCTCGTCCTCGTACACGATATCGACGGGGATATCCTCGGGTCGGGCGCGGATGGGCACGGGCGCGGGGATCTCCACCGCCACTCTTGCGCCCGCTTTCAGCGCCTGCCCCGCTTTTACGGGAACGCCGTCCGCAAAGAGATGCCCGCCGTCCGCCAATTTCTTGACGGCAGAACGGGTGAGCCCCGTGCGCTCGCTGATAAAAACGTCCGCACGGCAGGGCGCCTCTACGACGTACTCATTCATCGGCTTTGCCACCGTCCTTTGCGCGGCCGTTGCGGCGGTCGCGCTCCTCGTCCTCCTTTTTCGCCTGTTCGCGCCACTTTTTGGTGAGCGGGAACACCGCGTTCTTGCCGATGAAAAGGATGATGAAGGCGATGACGATAACGCCGAACACGATGTAAAAATCGGCGATATTGCAGATGCCGAAGCCGATCGGGCGGACGTCGAGAAAGTCGCGCACATAGCCAAGGCACAGCCGGTCGATGATATTCCCGACCGCGCCCGCCTCGACGGTGGCAAGGCAGATGCGCACGGGCATATTGTTGCGGAAGATCGTAAAAAACGCGACGATGAGCAGGACCGCCAAAAGAATGGTGACGGCAGTGATGACGGACATGATAAGCGGATCGTCGCTCGCGATGCCGAAGGCGATGCCGCGGTTCTGCGTATAGGTGAGTTTGATAAACCCGAGGAAATAATTCGGCTGATTGAGCCCGTAGGCAAGTTCATACCACTCCGCCCACGCCTTGGTCGCAAGGTCGACGGCGAGCAGCACCGCAAAGATGAGCGCGCCGCCCAATCCCGCCATGATGTATTTGTAACGTTTCATCTGATTTTTGGTCATTCGCCGTCCTCCATCAGCCCGAGATCTTTACAGAGTTTTCCAAGATCGAGAGGCTGTTTGGGAGCGAGCACCTCGTCCATATCCAACCCGCTCTCCTCTTCCTCCTCGCCGAGCGCGCCCGAGAGCGACTCGACGAAGGCGGCGAACGCCTGCGTATCCTCTTCGTCGGGATATTTTTGCATGAGTTTTGCAAGGAACAGGCGGCACTTTTCGGCGAGCAGGGCAAACTCCTTCTGTCCGTTCTCCGCCGCGCGGGAACCTTCCGCTTTGATGCGCTCCCCCTCCTCGACGGCGTGCACGAGCGCCGAGGCGACGCTGCCGCGCTCCTGCTCGAGTTCGGATACCCGCGCCGAGAGGGCGCGGTTTTCCGTTTTGAGCTCCTCGGCGGCGGCCTTCTGTTCCTTTAACGCCGCGTCATATTCGTCGCGGAGGCGGCGGACGAGCGTTTGTACGTCGCGCTTGGTATACAGTCCGAACATTTCCGCCTCCTCACCCTCTGCCGTGCTCTTCGACAAGCGCGCGTTTAAGCTCGTAGAGCGCAGGCGAGAGATCGACTTTATAGATGTGCGGCATATCCTGCCGCGTATACTCCTCCCAAAAGCGCGCATATTCGCCGGCGCGGTATGCGGAGATCTCAGGGATGGTATAGCGGGGCTGAACGCGCTTTCCGCCCTCGATGAGCTTTTCGCGGAGCTTCCTTGCGCGGAACCCCGTAACGGTCATGCGCTTCCATGTATCCACGGGGTGGAAGAGCGTGAGCGGCTTGCTCTCATCCACCGTCTCCCCCGCGCGCACGATGTAGTCGGCGAGCGCCTTGTCCGTCTTGCCGTCGTAGATGCGGTAGACTTCCTTGAAGGAGGGATTGGTGATCTTCTCCGTCGTATCGGAGAGCTTGATCTTGGGAATCTCCTTTCCGTTCTCGTACACCGCGGCGAGCTTGTACACGCCGCCCAACGCGGGCATATCGGCGCTCGTGATGAGCTTGGTGCCGACGCCCCATGTATCGATGCGCGCGCCCTGCGCCTTCAGGGAGCGGATGAGCGACTCGTCGAGATCGCCCGAGGCGCAGATGATCGTATTTTCAAAGCCGGCGTCGTCGAGCATCTTGCGCGCCTCTTTGGAAAGATACGCCAGATCGCCCGAATCGAGGCGGATACCCTTGGGTTCGTACCCCTTTTCGCGCAGTTCGCGGAACACCTGAATAGCGTTGGGCACGCCGCTGCGGAGGGTATCGTAGGTATCGACGAGCAGCAGGCAGTTTTCGGGAAAACTCTCCGCATAGGCACGGAACGCCTCGAGCTCGCTTTCGAAGTTCATGACCCAGCTGTGCGCCATCGTCCCCGAAACGGGCACATGGAAGAGCTTGCCCGCATAGACGTTGGAAGTTCCCACACACCCGCCGATCATGGCGGCGCGCGCCCCGTAGACGCCTGCGTCGGCGCCCTGCGCGCGGCGCAAGCCGAACTCCATGACTCCGCCGCCCGCCGCCGCGCAGATCTTGGCGGCTTTGGAGGCGATGAGCGTCTGATGATTGATGAAGGTTAGGAGCGCCGTCTCGACGAGCTGCGCCTCGAGCATGGGCGCCACGACGGTGACGATGGGCTCGTACGGAAAGACGATCTCCCCTTCGCGCACCGCGTACACGTCGCCCGTGAAGCGCAGATCGGAGAGATACGCGAGATAGTCCTCCGTGAACATGTTGAGCGAACGCAGATAGGCGATATCGCTCTCGTCGAAATGCAGATTTTCCAAATAGTCCGCCGCCTGATCGAGCCCCGCGGCGACCGAATAGGTGATGAGGCGATTGGGGCGGAAGAAGATATCGAACACCGCCTTCTGCGTGTGCTTGCCCCGCGCAAAGTAACCCTGCCCCATCGTGAGCTGATACAGGTCGGTGAGCAGGGTGAGGTTCCTCATATGCTGCCTCCGCCGTTTTCCGGCTTTTCGTCCTCGGGAGCCTCTCCGGAGGCATCTTCCGGCGCTGCGGAAGGCGCGTCCGCCGCCTCGCTCTCCGCCTCCTTCCCCTTCTTCTTTTTGGGGGGCGCGGGCGGATACTTATCGCCGAACATATTGATCGTGGAATAGTAGGGAACGTCGTCCTTATAGGGCGTCATGTATTCGCTGATGCCGCACGGGTCGCCCGTTCTGCTGCCGAAGAAGGCGCCCTCCTTGCGGAAATTGAGGATGAGCAGCACGAGGATGGCGCAGATCCCGAGCCCCACCATGAGGATGGAGAAGAGCTCCGACCACATCACGCCGCCCCTATCGAGAATGAACTCGGGGTCTCTTAACGGCTCCATGATGGAGCGCACCGTGCCGTACCATACGAAATAGAGGCAGGTGAGGATCCCGTTGGGTTTCTTTTTGAGCTTCCACGCGAGCGTAAAGAGGATCGCCCAGCCGATGAGGTTGATCACGCTCTCGTAGAAGAAGAACGCATAGTGCCACGTTGCGTTGGGGTCGGAAAAGCCGTCGATGCCGCCCGCGCCGCTGAAGGGGCTGATGGGCACCGCAAGCGGGAACCATTGGAGCGCGGGATTTGTGACCTCCGCGCCGTACACTTCGCCGTTGAAAAAATTCCCCCATCTGCCCAGCGACTGCGCGATGAGGATATTGACGACGACGCAGTCCGCCGCCCTTAAAAAGCTCACCTTCTTGATGCGGCAGACGACGAAGCCCGCAAACACGCCGCCCAAAACGCCGCCCGTGACGGAGAGCCCTCCGTCGCGGAAGCGGAAGAAATTTCGGATGCCGATATTCGGATCGGTAAGGCAGGAGAAGAGCCGCGCGCAGATGACCGCGGTGGGGATACACACGACAAACAAAAGAAAGATAAGATCGGGCGACATGTTCCTGCGCTTCATCAGAAGCGCGGAGAGCGCCGCCGCGCCGATCATGCCGCATACGATGCAGATGGCGTAATAATAGATCTCAAATCCGAAAATGATGATCCCGCGGCTGTTCGCGCCGAACATCACCGTATCGGCAAGTAAGGCTGAGTTCATGGCTGTCTCCTTCAAAAATCCGTTTCATTATAGCACGCCGCGAATAAAAAAGTCAACCCGATAACGCGTATCGGGCTGACTGTAAGTAATTTTTATGGATTGTCCGGACGGTCATGCACGCCGGACTGAACGCACTCCTTCCCTTCCGCCGCGGAAGGCGCCTTCTTCCCCCGCGTTCCCGTCCTGCCGATGTGCACGAGGACGGGCAGAAGCACCACGCATACCGCGAAATTGACGGCGTAGACGATCGTCTGAACCGCGAGCCTGCCGCCGAGGTAGACGAGGAACGTCTTGGTCGGCGCGCCGTTCCATACAAAGACCATCAGATACGAGTAATTGATGAGCGAGTTCAGAAAAACCGTAACGAGCGCATAGCCGAGCAACAGCGCCACCGCCGCCTTGATATAGGGCGCGGCGCGGCGCCCCTTCCCGAGCGGCACGTTCATGACGACGCCCATCAATAGCGCGTACACGCCGAGGGTCACGCCGTACAGCCAATACACGCCCACGGGGTTGACGAGGTACCCGATCGCGTCGCCGAACAGCGCCACGAAGAACGCGGGCACGCCGCCCAGAAGGTACCCCGCAAAGAAGCAGACCGTATATGTGAACGCGATCTTGTTGCTTGCGCCGATATCGATGGAAAAACAGTTGACGACGACGCTCAGCGCTGCCAGCACGGCGACGAACGCCGTCTTCTTCCCCGCCGAAAGGGCGCGGAAATAGGTGGAAAAAAGCATACAAAAAAACCTCCCTTCATTTGAGGAGGTCCGCCGAGCCGCAGCCGTCCCCGAACAAACGGAGGTCATCTTGCAGCAACTTTCAGAACGCGCTTTCGCGCATATTCGAGCGGACGCGCCGCGGCACCGCAGGGAACTTCCCTTTCGTTTGCGAACAACGTCCCGTTTCGCAACACTTAACGCACCTTGGCTACTCTTCTGACGCATATTATATACGCATCCGCGCAAAAAAGCAATCAAATGAGCATACATTTTTCAAAACGACGGATACTTTTTATATGGTACTCGTCATGATCCGCACGGCGATCATCTATATCGTCCTGCTCATCGTAATGCGCCTTATGGGAAAGCGCCAGATCGGGGAAATGCAGCCCTTCGAGCTCGTCATCACCCTTCTCATCGCAGAGCTTGCCTGCATCCCCATGGCGGATACGTCCATCCCGCTCCTCTATGGCGTCGTCTCTGTGCTCGCTATCTATGTACTGCACGAGCTCGTCACCCTGATCGACCTGAAAGTCAAGCCTTTGAAATCGTTCATCAGCGGCAAGCCGAGCGTCGTCATCAATAAAAACGGCATCGACGACTATCAGCTCAAGCGCAACAACCTCGATGTTTCCGACCTCATCGAATCGCTCCGCTCCGCGGGGTATTTCTCCCTCGACTGCATCGACTACGCGCTGTACGAATCCAACGGCACCTTTTCGGCGCTGCCCAAGGAGGGATACGAACAGATGCAGACTTCCCTCCCGCTCGTCATCATCGACAACGGGAAATTCGACGGCAAGAACCTTTCCCTCACGGGGCTGCAACAGAGTTTTTTTGAGGATATCCTGCGCAAAGAGGGCGTGAAGAAAACAAAAAAGGTGCTCGTGCTCACCGCCGACGGCACGGGCAAGCTGTACTTGCAGGAAAAGGGCGAAAAGTTCCGCACGCTGAACGTAGCCTATCCCGACGGCAAGGTATGGTAGGCGCGCGGCGCCCGTTCCGCACGCCCCATGACCGCGCGGGAAAAGAGAGAACGCGGACATGGTACGGCGCTTTTGCGTCGCCCGATACATAGGAAAGCACCATGATAAAATCCCTTACGGCGATCGCCGTAGCGCTCCTTTTGCTGATCGGCGCGGCGACGTTTGAAAACATCTATGTGACAAACTGTTTCGAAAACTTTCACGACGAGCTGTGGACGCTGTACGAAAAGACGGACGACGGAAGCGCGACGGGCGGCGACGCGGAGGCGGTGCGCACCGCATGGGAAGCGCGCAAGGAAAAGCTGCACATATGGCTGCCGCATAACGACGTCAACCGCGTGGACGACACACTCTCCGAGACGGTGCGCCTCGTTGCGGAAGGCGACTACGCCCTTGCGCTCCCGAAAATTGAGATCCTGCTGCACCTTGCCGAAACGCTCCCCGCCTCGTACGCTCTGTCTCTTTCCAATATCTTTTAAAATACCACACGGGCTTCAAGTTACAAAGCCATTATATAAATCCTGAAAAAATAAACTGATACTATATGTATTTTTCGAAGTCAAAACTATCGTTAACTTTTCGCCAAATTCGTTCATGTGACGTACTTTCGTCGTCCAACGCGTATACGCCTTTAAAAACATAATAAGCAATATCGCCGCCTCGGATAACTTGAAATGCGATTCGCTCTCCAAATGGGATATCATAATCGTTCAATGTTTCTTCTACTCCATGGTAGCGCTCAACAATCGTATTTTCGTTTATTTCTTCATCTGTCCAATTCCCACGGATACGATTATCGAGCCGAATCATCCAAATCAAATGATCTGCATCAAGCCTATACCCTGCTTTCATATAGCCACGCATCGGTGGATTTTTATGAAGGATGGTATTTAATAATTCGGCGTGCGTTTTTACATAGATTTTTTGTCCTGCGAAAAAAATATCGCTCTTTTTCGATAAATCAGCCATTTCATATATTTTTTCAACAATATTCGTGTAGATTGTCTCGTTCATGAGATCTTTCGTACAAAGGGCAAACTCCGTTTCAGATGAAACAGCTGTCCCCTCAATCCGTACCAAATTGTTATCTGCATCATACCGAATTTCAATCGTTTTTTGATGATCTATCAGCGAATCATGTAATACTTTTGCCGAATCACCTTTCACGCCATCTAAAAGCTTAATCAAAAACGGGTCGCCGTTCATTTCAATAACCGTACGCAACGTTTTCCAAAATTGAGTCCTCTTTGATTCTGCACCATAAATCAACATATTCATTCCTCCTTATGCTTCAAGCATCTGTATTTTAAAACCCAAGCGTTCCGCCTGTGCAATAAACCTTGATATATTCATTTTACCCCATTGTGAACAGACATACATATCTCCGTCTACAAGATGGATCGTCTCTTCCGGCTCCATAAAAAAACGTTGCTCGCTATTCTGATACACTTTTACGCGTTCCGCATCCTCTACCACTCCGTAGGAACCCTGTAAAGAACGGTCAAACGTCTCTTTAAGTTTCTCGCGGGTAATGTCTGGATGCTGTTTTACATATTCCCTGACGATACACAATACAAGATGATTTTTAAGGAATATCGTATTTCTGTAAATATACCTCGTCTTATCTCGTCGTACTTTCACATCAACTTGTTCACTCTCGTTTATTTCGTTTTTTCTTTCGCGCATGTCTTGAACTTCTTGTTTCAATTCTTTTACTTGTGTTTCCAACGCCTGTACTCTTGAAAAGTACTCTAATAACAACTTTTCGTAATTCATACCCCTCTCCTGACATG
>DBGBVX010000107.1:0-9607 GCA_048370055.1 Candidatus Gallimonas sp.
AAATATTTTATTTGAACTTAAACAGACTTGTCATGCCGCGCATTTGTTGACAATTCGCCCTTTTCGGGCGTATAATCGGGGTATGAAAAATCAAGAGTTACGCATTGACCGCGCCGACGGGAAGGATATCCCGCGTATCGGCGAACTGCTGCTTCAGGTAAACGACGTGCACGCCGCGATCCGTCCCGATCTCTTTTGCAGGGGCGGCAGAAAGTATACGGATGAGGCGCTTGCAGTCCTGCTTCAGGATAAAACGCGCCCCGTGTTTGCGGCGCGGATTGACGGGATCCTCGTCGGATACGCCTTCTGTATCCTGCAGACGCACGAAGGCGCCAACGAGCCGCCGCATGCGACGCTGTATATCGACGATCTTTGCGTGGACGCGCAGGCGCGCGGAAAAGGGATCGGGCGCAGGCTGTATGAACATGTTCTCGGCTATGCGCGGGAGAACGGCTGCCATAACGTTACCCTCAACGTGTGGGCGGGAAACGACGCCGCCAAACGGTTTTACGAAAGCCTCGGTCTGCATATCCAAAAATACGGCATGGAAGTTGTTCTATAACAAAAAAGGGACCGATCGGTCCCTTTTTTGTTGAGAAAATGAAATTGGAAGAAATAGGATGTATGAGCGTGTTTAACGGGCGGCGCTTTCACCGAGCGCCCTGCATTCCGCGAGCGCCGCTTCGTCGGGCGTATTGTTGGCGATGATCCCGTCCGCGATCATGATGCCGCCGTCCGCAACGACGCGCGCCTGCCATGTGCGCATCCACTCGCCGTCGCCCCAATCGTAAGAGCCGAACAGCCCTACCTTTTTCCCTGCAAGCCCGCTCTCGACAGACGAGAAGAAGGGCTCGAATTCGCCCTCCTCCAATTCTTCGGAACCCATTGCGGGGCAGCCGAACAGGACGGCGTCGCTTGCAAGGATCTCGGCGCCCGCCGCGGCGACGGGCAGAAGTTCCACTTCCGCGCCCGCGCTCTTTGCGCCCTCTGCTACGGCGTTTGCCATTGCCTCCGTATTGCCCGTGCCGGACCAATACACAACAGATACTTTCATATGATATACCTCCGAATATCAGCCCACGTGAAAGATTTGCGTGAGCGATTTTCCGTTTTGCATAAGGCGGCAGATGCACGCAGAACAGCGCCTGTAGCGCTCGAACGTCCTTTCGGCCGCGTCCTCATCGGAATACACTTTCCAAAAGCCGCTGAGCTTTCCGCCGTGAGGATCTTCGATAAAGCCGCGAACGTCTTTGAGCGGATAGCCGAGGAATACGCCGATCTCGTGCGGAAAATCCCCTTTCATACGCTCCTTCAGCTCGCCGAGCGCCTCATCGACGCTTTCAAAGCGATATCCGCGCTCCGTGAGAAAAGCCCGCACTTCATCGGAAAACAACGCCTGCTGCAGTCTTTCGTTGTGGTAGATGTATACCGTCTGCCGCTCATCGGTCTCTTTCAGGATCATGAAAGAGAACCCCTTCCGCCGGAAGCACCGCGCAAGCCGCGCGATGGTAACGCGGTCCCCCTTACGCAGGTTTACAAGGCTCGCCGGTTTGAGCCCCGCAAACGTGACGCCGCAATGCCTGCCGATGGATAACTCAGTCTCGCTCACAGCCGCCTCCCCGCCACATGGTTCGCATATGCGAACTATATGGATATTTTTTAGTTCGCCATTGCGAACTCACATGTTATTATACGGAAAAGTCGGGCGTTTGTCAACCGTTCGGCGGCATTTTTTATAATTTTTATCCGAATACGACGTCGAGTACCATCATCACGGCAAATCCCGCCATAACGCCCCACGTGCCGAGGTGCGGATGATCTTCCACCTTTGCGTCGGGTATGATGTCCTCCGCTACGACGAAGATCATTGCGCCTGCTGCAAAGGCAAGCAGCCATGGCTGCGCCGCCTCGAGCGCCGCGGCGAGGAAATACCCGACAACGGCAAAAACAGGTTCGACGATCCCGCTGAACGCGCCGTATGCAAACGCTTTTGCACGGCTTCCCGTGGCGTTCCGCATGGGCAGCGCGACTGCGGCGCCTTCGGGGAAATTTTGGATCGCGATCCCTATGGCAAGTGCGAGCGCCGCAAGATACGCCGCCTCCGTCCCGAGAGACGCCGCCGCGCCGAACGCAAATCCGACGGCAAGCCCCTCGGGTATGTTGTGGATGGTCACCGCGAAGAAGAGTTTAAGCGACGACGTGCGGCCCCTCTTCTTCGTTTGTCCCGAAATGAAGGTGCGGCACGAGTTTATCGAGAAGCACCAAAAATACGCCGCCGAGCAAGAAGCCGATGACGACGGGCACAAAGCTCCATGCGCCCCATCCTTCCGCGCCCTCGAATGCGGGCAGGAGAAGCGAAAAGAAGGACGCGGCGACCATCACCCCCGCTGCAAAGCCCAAAAACAGTGTGTTTGCCTTCGGAGAGACGTCCTTTTTGAAGAAAAATACAAAGGCAGAGCCAAGCGCGTTCATCAGAAAAATGACGCTGAACCCGACTGCCGTATATGCAATGCCGCTCATATCAACGAGTTTGTGCGCAGATCACGGTTCCCATGCGCCGCGATGTTCCCGATGGATGCGGGGTACAACGGATTGTTCAAATCATACATATCTTGCCGCCCGTCGTCTATATCATAAAATATTCTCTTACAAGTTCCTTTCCGCCGCGTTTTGCCACAATGCCGCTTTCGATGAGATACGCTCTGTCGCACAGCGCCTCGGCGCAGCGCACATCGTGGGTGATGGTGATCATGGTATTGCCGGACTGCTTATGCAGCTTATTGAGGATTTCTACCATTGCGCATAGACCGTCGTAGTCCTGCCCTACCGTCGGTTCGTCCAAAAGCAGAACTTCCGGTTCGCACGCGGCGACCGCAGCGATGGAAACGCGGCGTTTCTGCCCCTCGGAGAGGGACTGCGGATGCCGTTCCCACAAATGCTTTACCCCGAAAAGCACGGCGATCTCCGCGGCATACGCTTCGCTCTTTGCGCCGAAAGAGATCTCCTGCCGCACGGTGGGCATGAAGAGTTGGTAATCGGGGTTCTGATACACAACGCCCACCTTTTTATACCAAGCCTTGCTGCCCTTCGGCTTTTGTTTGAATTTTTCGTCTATGTACTGTGTGATCGCGCCGCCCGTTGGCTTATACAGCCGCGCGATCAGGCGCATGAGCGTGGTTTTGCCGCAGCCGTTTTCACCGAGAAAGACCGTTCTGCCGCCCTTCGGGATTTCGAGCGCGATTTCTTTGAGGATTTCCCGCTCTTTTTTGACAGAAAAAGCAACTTTTTCGAGCTTGAAAAGCGGCTCTTTGCCCGTAAAAGCAGGGCAACGATCCTCGATTTTCGCCGTTTGCTGAAGGAGATACTCCTCTCTGTTTTCGATCTTTCTGACTGTCTTATTTCCGACGTGCCAAACCGTATCGACGAACGGCAGCACCATATCGAGGCGGTGTTCGATGACGATGATGCAGTACCCCGCCTTTGCAAGCGAGCGCAGCGTTCCCATTAAGAGCTTGGCGCCGTCCTTGTCGAGGTTGGCGAGCGGCTCGTCAAGGATGATGATTTTCTGCCCCATGGCGAGCGTACTTGCCGTGATCAGCCGCTGTTTCTGCCCGCCAGACAGCGTGCGACACTTCCACTTTTTGTCCAGCTTCATGAGATTGCAGACAATTTCAATCTGCTTTTGTATCTTTTCGGGCGGAAAGGCGAGGTTTTCGCAGCCGAAGGCGATTTCATCTTCGACAATCTTCTGAATGATCTGCTCGTCGGCGTTTTGCAAGACGACGCCGACTTTGCGGCAGATGTCGCCCATTTTTCTGCCCTTAATGCTCTCTCCGCCGACGAGCACTTCTCCCGAAAGTTCGCCGTAGTTGACGTTGGGGATAATGCCGCTGACGATGTACATCAAGGTGGATTTCCCCTCGCCCGAATGTCCGGAAAGCAAAGTCACTTCCCCGTATTCGGCGGCAAAGTCGGTGTTTTCGAGTATCTTCGTCTTTCCGTCGTAGGAAAAATTTACTTTTTTCAGTTCTATCGCGCTCATAATACCGCCGTCAGCACCGCACCCGCGATCAGACCGATCACAAAAATAAAATCTGAGAGCGCGATGTTCTCCTTTTTATAGATGGTATAGCGCACCTTTCCGAGTGCAAAGCCGCGCGTTTCCACCGACAGCGCGAGCGTATCCGAGATGTTCACGAGCCGCATGACGAGCGGCACGAGAAAGGCGCGGTATAAAATTTTAGGGTTCAGCACGCTGCCCGCACCGCGCGTTTTCATCGCCTCGCGCACGCGCTTTATCTCGCCCTTGAGCATGGGAACGAAGGACATGGCGATGAGCATGCCGAGCGTGACCGAGCGCGGCGTATGTACCTGCGAGAGGCTGCGCGTCATCCGCACGGGCGATGTGGACATGCCGGGAACGACGGCGAGAAACACAGCGCCGAAACGGTTCGCCATTGCCCAACCCGAATCGAGCGTTCCCGTTGCGCCGTAGAATATCCCGAAGAATATCCCCGCCACCACGATGAACGCGGGAAGGATGCGCAGGCACGCTCTGCCGCAGCCGAACAGCGTCAGCCAAACAAACGCCGCGCCGAGGAAAATCGAGCACATAAGCATATCCCGCGCCATAACGAGCCCGAAAACAATGATGAACAGCCCCGCGAGAATGGCGACGAGCGGATAGAGTTTTTTGTTCCACAGAGCCATTATTTTTTCATGACTCCCGATTTTTTGAGCTCGCGCGAAATGATGACGCCGATGAGCGCGCCGACAAAGCAGACCGCAACGACGGCAACGCTCATACCGATCGCCATACCTGCGGACGAACCGACGAAGGCGTTGACCGCCTGCCCCTCTTCGCCCGTCCAACTGTACAGGAACTGATAGTAGAGATACAGGAACGGCAGCGTGACGGGGAAATAGATCGTTCCCGCAAACAGGCAGGCGCCGTCCTTTTTATATCCTCTGAAAATGAGCAGGACAAGCCCTTCCGCAATGACCGCGCAGATGAGGAGACATACGAACATGACCGTGTTCATAAACACGAGCACGACGCCGCAGCAGAGCGACATAAACAAAAGCGCGCCGGGTTTTCTCACCTTCATCATGCCGATGACGGGGAAGATCGAGAATTGCAGACCAAGGCAGACCTGTATGATGCCGAATACGGGGATCTGCCCGACGAGCGGCATGATCGCGCCCGTGACGAGCATACACGCTGCCATAATCGCGAGGAATACGATGTCCTTGATTTTATATTTTCGGAAAATTTTGTTCTCGTCCTCCGCTTCCTTTGCAGGAGCAGAAGTGACAACGTTCTCCTGTTCGGGCGCAGTCTCTGCGATCTCCTCTGTGTTGGAAATGAGCGCCTGCGCCGCATCCTGTTCTTCGGTCGTCTTTTTTTCTTCTTCGTTCACGCTATCTTTCCTCCGCCATAATTCCGTGTTCTACTTTGTAAATCCTGTCCGCAATCGCCATGGTCGATTCCCTGTGCGATACGAGAATAATGCTCTTTTTGCTCTTTTGTTCGGCGAGCGACTTTAAGATCATGCCCTCGTTGATGGAATCGACGTTGCTCGTCGGTTCGTCCAACAGAATAAGCTGACTGCCTTTTAAGAACGCCCGCGCAAGCCCTATCCTCTGCTTTTCGCCTGCCGATAAGTTATCGCCCATCGCCCCGACCTGCGTCTTGTAGCCGTCGGGAAGCGACATGATAAAATCATGCACCGACGCCATTTTGCAAGCCCGTTCAAGTTCCTCCTGCGTGGCGGAAGGCTTTGCAATGCGCAGGTTTTCCTCGATGCTCTCGTCGAAGAGATAGGTCGTCTGCGAGACCATCGTCACATTGTCGAGCAGATTATCCGAGTCGATTTTATCGACGTCGACGCCGTTGTAATTGATCTCCCCCGCGTCCTTTTCCCAAAAGCGAAGCAGAAGTTTTAAGAAAGTCGATTTCCCGCAGCCGCTCTCGCCGACGATACCGATGATCTCGCCCTTTTCGGCGTGCATACACACGTCTTTGAGGACGGGCGCGGCCTTTTCGTATGCAAAGGACAGATCTTTGACGTTCAGGTTTTCGTAATCGAAAGTTTTTCCGTTCTTTATAGGTGTGACCGCGGGCTTTTCTTCCAAAAGGTTCAAAACCCTGTCGCCGCTTGCAAAGGTCTGTGTTAAATTGCCGGGAAGAGCCGAGACGGCAAGCACGGGACCGAAGCTGCCGAAAATCGTCACCACGCCGATGAGCATCCTGCCCAAATCGAGCATTTCAAAATGCACGAGCAGGATACCGACGATAAGCGAAATTGCGATGAACAGCGTGACCATGAGTTCGGTGGCGGCGGAAGATTTCGTAATGCCGTTTTTCATTCTTTTGGTCTCTTTGAGAAGAATATCCGAGCGGCGGTTGACCTCCTCTTCCCTGTCCTTTTCGGCGTTATTCAGAACAATGTCTTTAATACCCTTGATACTGTCGAGGAAGTAAGCGTTGAAACCTGCGAACTCTCTGCGGTAGTTCACGCCCGACGCTTTGAGTCTGCCCGACGAGATGAGCGGCACGACAATGCCGATGACCAAAAATCCTGCGAGCGCGACGAGCGCGAGATACCAACTAGCGATAAATCCCACGAACAGGAACACCGCCAAAGATACCAACACTGCAATACAGATCGGGCTGATGGTGTGCGCGTAGAAAACTTCGAGCGTTTCAATGTCGGACGTGATCATGGCGATGATGCTGCCCTTCTGCTTGCTTTCGAGCTTTGCGGGGCAGAGCACGCGGAGCGCGCCGAAAATTTTATCGCGCAGCACCGCCAATAATTTGAAGGCGATGTAGTGATTGGAATACTGTTCGAGGTAACGCAAGCCGCCGCGGATGACGCCGCAGCCGACGGCAAACCCGATGATCCACCCCCACGAAAGGGAAACTTCGGCGCACAAGCCCAAAATTCCGAGCGCCTTTGCAACGCCCGTTGCGCCGAAAATTGTAACGCCCATCGCCGCGAGAAAGCCGACCGAGCCGTTGATGACGGCAAGGATCATGATATAGGAAAGGCTGCCGAGCAGCACAATGAGACTCGCCATGATCTTTGCGCCGCTTCTGCGAAGTTTTGCTTTCATGCACGCACCTCCGCGGTCGCGCCCGTGATTTCCTTATAGCCCTCTTCTAACGCTTTTTGCGTATTGAACAGCTTTGCATAGCCGCCCCGCGCGCTCATCAGATGCGCGTGGCTGCCGTTCTCCTTGACTTCCCCTTCTTCCATATAGTAGATGTTATCCGCGGGGACGACGTTTGCGAGGCGGTGTGAAATGACAATGACGCTCTTTTCTTGGCTCATGGATTTTATATTGTCCATGATGATCGCCTCGCTCTCGATGTCGATGTTGCTCGTCGCCTCGTCAAAGACGTAGATGTCCTTATCCGCAACGAGGTTGACCGCAAGCGCAAGCCGCTGTTTCTGCCCGCCCGATACGTTGTTTGCATCCTCGGTGATGACTTTATCCAACCCGCCGTTCTCTTTGATAAAATCGGCGAGATTGACCTTTTCAAGCGCGCTCCAAATTTCCTCGTCTCGCGCGTTCTTTTTGGCAAGTTCAAAGTTGGCGCGCACGGTATCGTTGAAGATGTAGGTATTATAGGAAACTGACGCGAGGTGCGAATAGTACGACTCGCGCGTGACCGTTTCGATATTCTCCCCGCCGACCGTGACATCGCCGGCTTTCGGACGGTACGCGCCGACGAGCATATTGACGACGGTACTCTTTCCGCAGCCGCTCTCTCCGACGATCGCCGTCATGCCCCGTTCGGGGAAAGTCATGGACACATTTTTCAAAACGTCGCGCTTGCCGTCGTAGGAGAAAGTCACGCCGTTTAATTTGAGTTCCGTTCCCTTTACTTCATTCTCTCCCCACACGGGGTCGGGCACGTTCAGAAGGGAGATGATCTTTCTGCCCGCGCTCGCACCGTTCATGGCGACGTGGAAGGCAGAGCCGAGCGAACGGAGAGGCAGGAAAAATTCGACCGCCACGAGAATGAGAAAGAGCGCCGACGCGGGAGCAAGATACCCGTTCATAAGCCCCACAATGGAAAGCGCGATGCCTGCGCCCGCGCCGCCGTATGCCACCAAGTCCATGATGGTCGTGCTTGCAAGCTGCATGACGAGCACCTTCATCGTGATCTTGCGGAACTCCTCCGCGCTCGCGTTCATCTTGACGTGGCGCGCGGCGTCCGCTTTGAAGATTTTTAGCTCTTTCAAACCCTGCACGCTGTCGAGGAACGAGTCGCCCATCGAGGTATATTTGCCCCAATACTTTGCAAATATCTTTTTAGCGTATTTTGAAACTGCCACGATGGACACGGGAATGAGCGGCACGCACGCCAAGAGGACGAGCGAGGTGCGCCAATCGATGCCGACACAGATGCAAAAGAGAATAATCGGCGCGAGCATGGAAAAGAAGAACTGCGGCAGATAGGTAGAGTAATACAGATCGAGCTGTTCGATGCCCTCCATAGAAATCTGCGTCAGCCCCGCCATGCTCATGCCGTCCGTCGAGCGCACGCCGAGTTTTAAGATCTTATCGTAAGTGCGTTCGCGCAAGTCCTTTTTGACCTTGCGACCGAGCATATCTTTTAAGTTTCCCGTGCAGCGGCTCGCAATATAGCGCACAATGATTGCCAAAACTGCCGTAATCGCAGGATACACATAGGCGAGCGGCTCGTATCCCTCGATGAGAAAGTACACCGCCCAACAGACGCTCGCCGTAATGCCGATGTTGGCGAGCATGCCCAAAACCATCAAAAGGACGGCATATACGACGTACTTTTTGTTTCCGCCGATGAGTTTTATGAGTTCTTTATCAAACATCCGTTTTTGCCTTTGCCTCTTTCTTCAATTTCCGTTTGTAGCTTATCATCTGAAAGACGTGCCTCATCGCGAACACGGGGTGCGTAAAGATCATGCGCGGTCCCGCATACTTCATGACGTCCCTGATCTTCTCCCGCATCTCCGGCTTATAGCAATGCACCTTGCAGAAGGAGCAGAACTTTTTGTTGACCTTGAACGGGCATTTTTCAAGACGGAATAATGCGTATTCTGTTAGCTTCCTGCAATCTTCACAAACATCTTTCCCCTTCGTTCCGTGCTTGCCGTGGCAATACGAGCGTATCATCACGGGAATGAGTTCCCTCTCCTTCTCCCACGCTTTCAGCTCTTTTGGCGTTTTTTTTTGCATACTCCTGCGCTTTGCCTCTTTGGGGCGAGTTTGCATATGCGAACTCATGGATAAATAATTAGTACGCAATGGCGAACTTGCAGGATAAATAAAAATCCGCACATGAAGTTCCCTATTGCGAACCGAATTATAGTATAATTGCTCTCGGCAATAAAGTCAAACAAATTTCTTGCGGTCGATAAAATTTTTGCGGAAAAATTTTCCTGCCAAAGATGAGAAAAACCCTTTTGTATAGAGGTGAATTGTCAACTTAAGTGCAACAGTTAGAAAGATTTTGATCAAACAAATCTTGTGGTGTATGGTAATGTAAAACCTTCTTGGGTCTGGCGTTTAAAAGCGCCAGATTCTTTTTTAGTGTTGCAGGACTCACCCTTGA
>DBGBVX010000108.1:0-12516 GCA_048370055.1 Candidatus Gallimonas sp.
GTACAAATATCTGTCTATTTGTTAGCAAGCAACTTTCGCCTTGTCGACAAAACCGATAAAAGAAAGAGAAATTGGCTGATTATTCGCCACTATTATTCATCATTGTAAGTAAAAAACGGCGCGCTTGCGCCGTTTTTTTTATTCCGTTACAGAAATTGAAAAAGTTCATTCCACCTCGAGTTCTTCGGAAGTGAAAACTTCGTCGTCCAAAAATTCCAATAAAGTCATATCAAACCCTCTTGCAAGCATCATCACGGTACTCAGCGTAACCGTTTTATTCCTTCCGTTCATGATGCAAGCCATGCTGCCGTGCAGGATGCCGGATTTTTGCTCCAAACGATACTGCGTCATGCGCTTTTCCGCCAACAATGCAGAAACGCGTTTGGCAACAGCGCCATTCACCGTCATCGGCGTCCCTCCTTGCGTAGTTGAAACTACATATAGTTTATCAGAATCAGCTGAAAGTATATGTAGATTTTTCTGCATAATTTGCCGACGGGCAGATCATTGCCTGTTCTCTTCCCAAAAGCTGACTGCAAGGTCGAACCATCCTTCGGCTGCCGTGCCCGTGCCGAGTCCGAAGCCGTGCCCCAACCCCTGATAGACGTGAAATTCCGTGGGAACACCCATGGCATTGAGGGCTTCTACGCGCCGCTGCATGGTGCGCCAATTGGCGATGCCGTCAGAATCGCCTACGCAAACAAACGTGGCGGGTTCGCCCGCGGGATTATAGCCGCTGTAACCCGTATACTGCATGACGACCGTTGCAGGTTTAGCAACATCGTCGCCGCCATACGCCGCGGCGCCGTAAGAGCCGAGCTCGGCTGCCATTCTTGCCCCCGCGCTTCCGCCCCAAAGCGAATACCCCTGCGTGTCCACGTCGAGTTCCTCGGCATTTTCAAAGATGAAAGAGAGCGCCCGCGCGAGATCCTCGTACGCCGTCTGCGCGCCGGGGCGGTAGATGATCGCAAAAGCGTTATAACCGCGCTTGGAAAGTTCCAAGGCGTGCGGGAAACTATCGTGCATGGCGGCGACGTACGCCCATCCGCCACCCGCGCAGGTGACGGCAAAGGGCGCCCCGCTGTTCCCGCGGAAGAAGAACAGCCCCGTATCTTCAAGGCTCGGATCGTTTGCCTTTTCTTCATCGGTATAGATATCGTAGAAAACTTTCCGTCCGTTCACCGCCTGCGTTTTCAGATAGTTGCAGATCTCCACCGTCTTGTTCGGGTCGATATGCGTGTACCACGTCATGGAGAGCGCTCCGAGCGTATCGCCCGAATAATACCATTCGTCCACGGGAAAGATGAGTCTGCCCCAATCGCCGAACGCGGGATCGGATACAACGTCGCTTATCCTCGTATCGGCGGTATAATACGTTCTTGTCATATTGCTCCATACCCAACAGAGCGCATTGTAAAAATACGTCTGCTGTGCCTGCGCATTGTGCGAATAGCCCTCCTTTACGGTGTAGGCGATATTGCCCTCCGCTTCGCTCGCCGCCTGCGTGAAGTGCTCGGCTGCAAACATGGCGTTCATCTGTGCGGTGAACTGCGCATAGGCAAAATCATCCGTGCCCGACATGCCCCAAATAAAGAAATCGTCATCCGAATAGCCCGAATTTTCCACGATGTTATCCATATATTCTCCGTTCGACGTGATCGCGCCGCTTGACGGGAAGAAATAACGGAAATAATCGAGGCAATATTCGAAGGTGCGCCATGTGGTGACCGAGCCCATGGAAAAGCCCATAAACGCGCGGTGATCGCGGGCGGCGATCAGATCCTGCGCCGAAGTGCTTTCCGCATATCCCGCGTATGCGCCCTCCACGGCGGGGATCAGGTCGTTTACGAGCTCGTTGTGGTAGTTGCGCGTGAGCTGCAGGGCAAGCGAATAGTTGTCGCTGTCCTGCCCGTTTTCGTTGGTGTTGTTGTAGGTCGGGCAGACGATGATGAGCGGCGCGAACGCTCCGCCGCGGATGGCGTTATCGATGACGTTTTTGAACGCGGAGGGCGCGGAAGGCGTGCCGAGCATGCTCGTTTCGTTGCTCCATCCGCCGTGCATCATATACACGATGTTGTAATTCGCTTCGTCCGAATAGCCGTAAGGGAGATAGACGACCGCGCGCTTGCGGAGCGGCTGCGTTTCCTCCGCATAGGAAAACGATTCGTATGTATCGTAATACAGTTCGACGAGCGTGCCCTGTTCGTCCGCCTCGGAATAATACTCGGAAGGAATTTCGGCAAGCTCCTGCGGGATAACCCCGCCGCTTTGAACGCCGTCCTCTCCGTTTCCGCCGCCCGCCGTTCCGCGCTCCGCACATGCGGCAAGCGGAAACGCGAAAACCGCAGCCGCAGCAAGCGCGAGCGCGCCTTTTATGATCTTCTTCATTCATGCCTCCTTGGCGGGACGGACGGTCAGTTCGGATATCTCCACCTCGTCCGGCTGCGAAAGCGCGTATAATACCGCATTTGCGACCGCAGAAGGCGCGAGCCCCACCTCTTCGTAGAAGGCTTCAACCGCCTTTTTGGTCTCCGACGGAGCGACGGTATTCAGAAGTTCGGTCTTGATCGCCCCGGGGAAAATGGTCGTCGTGCGGATATTCGTCCCCTCTGCAACGCATTCCTGACGGAAGGACGCGAGCATTGCGCGCACAAAGTGCTTGGTGCCGCAATATACCGCGTTGCCCGGCACGGGGCGGGTGCCCGCAACGGAGGAAGTGGCGACGATATGCCCGCGCCTGTTCGCGATAAACTCGGGCAAGACGGCTGCCATCGCATTGAGCACGCCCATAACATTGATATCGACCATGCGCGCCCAATCGTCCGTTTTGAGCTGCGACATATTCCCCGCGGGCATAACCCCCGCATTGGCAAAGAGCGCGTCGATCCTCCCGAACGTTTGCTTTGCAAACGCCGCAAGCGCGCGCATATCGTCGGGCGAGGATACGTCCGATCGGAAATACGCTCCGCCCGTTTCCTCGGCGAGCGGTTTCAGCCGTTCCTCCCGCCTTGCGGAGAGGACGACCTTCGCCCCGTGCGCGGCAAGCGTCCTTGCCGTTTGGGCGCCGATCCCTGACGACGCGCCCGTAATGATCACGACCTTCCCTTCCATGTTATCCATACTTGTTTCTCCTGTAATTTAATGCGAAAAAAGCCAACCCATGATCGCCCCGTCGTAGGCGACAAAGCCACCGCCGCCGTGCTGATTAGGCGCACCCGCCTGCTCGAAATACGCCGCGTTTTTAACGTCGAGCACGGCGAGCTCTCCGATCTCAGCCGCCGAGAGTCCTTCCGCCTCGTAGAGCGAAACGATCCGGCGATAAGTCGCTATAATGCGCGCAGAGCCGTAGTATTCGTCGCTTTCCCCGATGACGAAATAGACGGGCACGCGGCTGCCGACGAGCGGTTCGATCGCGCCGTCCCAAACAGAACTGACGTGCAGCACCGCGGCGAACAGTTCGGGACGGCGCGCCATGACGAGCGAGAGCGTCTCCCCGCCGCCCGAATAGCCGTTGGCATACACCTTGCTTTCGTCTATGTTGTAGTTTGCAAGAAAATACTCCGTCAGCGCGATCGTCTGATCTGCGGAAACCGAACCCCAATCGCTGAACTGCGGCGCAACGACGATCATACGATCGTTATAGCGCTGCGCCTCGAAGGAGAACGCCTCCGCGCGCAGGTTTGCGCCTACGCCGAAACGGTAGAGCCCCTCGTAGCCCGGGAGCGTGACATACAGGGCGTACACCTGCGTTCCGTCGTAACTCTCGGGGATATACAGATTGAAGTGGATATCGCCTTCCTCTTCCGAATGGTAGACGTTATCCAAAAGAAAACCGCGGTAAGTCTCCGTTCCCGCGCTGACGTCGCCGCCATATGAAGGCGCCTGCGAAGCGGGCGGATCGGGAACGGGCTGCAACGATTCCCCCTCCCGCGCGCCGCCCGCGCACGCCGATAACAAAGAGACACAGACAGCGGCGCACAATGCGGCAGCGACTGTTTTGATAAATTTACGCTTCATAAACGACTGCCTTCTCTCCTTCCTGACAGCAAAAAAGTTATTTATGCCCGCCGAACACGGCGGACATACCGACGAGCGAGAGCGCCCTGTCGAGTTCCGCCACCTCTCCGCCCGAAAGCGCCACATCCGCCGCCCCGGCATTTTCGCGCAGGCGGTCTGTTTTGCGCGACCCGGGAATGGGGACGATATATGGTTTTTTGCACAGCATCCACGCGAGCGCGATCTGCGCGGGCGTCGCCTGCTTTTGCGCGGCGATCAGTCTGAGCAGCCCGAACAATTCGGTATTTTCGTCGAACGCCCGAGGCTGAAACTGCGGCATTTCCGCACGGTAGTCGGTCTCGCGGTCAAAGACGCTGTTTGCGTCGTACCGCTCGGTGAGCAAGCCGTTCGCGAGCGGCGAAAACGCCACGAATCCGATATGCAGCTCCTCCAATACGGGAAACAGGCGTTCATGATCGCGGGACATCATGGAATAGCGGTTCTGTACCGCCGTCACGGGACAAATCGCATGCGCGCGGCGCAGATACGCTTCGTCCGCCTCGGAAACGCCCCAATGCGTGATCTTGCCCTCTTTGATGAGCGCCGCCATGACCTGCGCCACCTCCTCCGCGGGAACGTCCGGATCGACGCGGTGCTGATAATACAGGTCGATATGATCGGTTTTCAGACGTCTGAGAGAGCCTTCCACAGACTTTCTGATCGTTTCGGGACGGCTGTCGAGGATAAGCGAGCGGTCGGGCGCGTGCGTAACGCCGAACTTTGTGGCGATGACGACGCTGCCGCGGCAGTGCGCAAACGCCTCGCCGACGATCTCCTCGTTCACATAGGGACCGTAGCACTCGGCGGTATCGAAAAAGGTGTAGCCGAGTCCGAGCGAATCGCGCAGCGTTCTGATCGCTTCCCCTTTTTCCGTCGGCGCGCCGTACGCGTGGGAAAATCCCATACACCCGAGCCCGACGGCGGAGACCTTCAAATCCTTTCCGAGGATCCTTGCGTGCATCGTTATACCTTCCTGCCCATTTCATACGCCTGCGCGTAAGCGGGCGTACCTTCGATCTTGCCCTTTTCGTACACGCCCGTGCCGTAGACGACGCCCATCTCCTTGGCGCCCTGTACGCAGTCGGCATAGCCGCGGAAGCAATCGAGCGTGGTGAGCGCTGCGCGTTTCTCCCCGTCCGCGCAGGTCACGATGTAGTAAAATTCCTTGTTTTTGACTTCCAACCACCGCGCGACCGTCCTGTCGATGACGGCTTTGAGCTGCGCATCGACAGAATAGAAATAGACGGGGCTTGCAAGCACGATAACGTCCGCGTCGATCATCTTTTGCAGGACCTCAGCCATATCGTCTTTGACGGCGCACTCGCCCGCGTGGCTGCGGCAATAATAGCAGGCATGGCAGAAGCCGATCTTTTTCTCGGCAACGCGGATCTTCTCCACCTGATTGCCCGCCTCCGCGGCGCCCTTTGCAAACTGATCGCACAAAATATCTGAATTGCCGCCCTTGCGAGGGCTGCCCGATAAAATCAAAACTTTTTTCATGATGCGTTTCTCCTGTAAATTTACGGCTGCGCGTTGAAGTCGGGGCGGATGTTCAGATAGGTTTTTGCCGCCTGCTCCAAAGACATATTGTAATAGCGGGTATTCTTATCCGTTTTCGCGATCTCTTTCACCTCTTCATCCGTAAGCGCAAAATCGAAAATATTCAGATTGTCGGCGATGTGCGCAGGATCCTTTGACCCGGGAATGACGACGTTCCCGCTTTGGATATGCCAACGCAGGATGATCTGCGCGTTCGTCTTATGATACTTTGCGGCGAGGCGCGTGAACACCGCTTCGTTTACGAGCGCCTTGTCCCCGTGCCCGAGAGGATACCACGCCATGAGTCTGACGCCGTGCGGGGCAAGATATTCTTTGAGCGCCGTCTGCGGATAGTACGGGTGCGCCTCTGCCTGCAGGATCTGCGGAACGACGCTGCAGCCCCCGATCACCTGTTCTACAAGCGCTTCGGGAAAATTGGAGAGCCCGAGCGCGCGGATCGTCCCCTTTTCGTAAGCTTTCTCCATTGCCCTGTACGCCGCCATAAAGTTGCCGACCGGCTGATGAAGGATCAAAAGGTCGATATGATCGGTATCAAGCCGCTTCAGCGTATCCGCTATGGCTGCCTCGGCGCTCTCGTATTCAGAGGGCCAAAGTTTCGTGACGAGGAAGATATCTTCGCGGGCGACGCCGCTCTTTTTCATCCCCCTGCCGACGCCGCGCTCGTTCATATAGGCGTTTGCCGTATCGATGAGCTTATACCCGCATTTCAGAGCGCTGTATGTCGCTTCTTCCGCGTCCTTCGGCGAAAGAAGGAACGTCCCGAGCCCCATGGCGGGCATTTTCACACCGTTGTTCAAAACAAAGTACTCCATAAGAAAACCTCCTTGATATCAGAAAATATTTGTCAGAAAATCGTCAAAGAGCGATGACCCGATCGCAGTTTGCAATGCCTGCGCGCCCGTTGCGTAAAGGCAGACGGGCAGAGCGAAGCCTTTTTCATACCGCCGCCCCTTTTCAGATCACACCGATGCTTTCGAGCCAACTGCGCACGGTCGTTTCCGACGCGCTCGAACGGAAATCACGCCCGTTCCGCCAATCTCCGCTCCCCGCCATATCGGCAAGGTTCTGCGTGCTGCTCCCGAGTCCGGAACTCGACGAAGTGCAAAAGGTATACACCGTTTTGCCCGTAAAATCATTCGCTTTTACGAACGTATTGACGGGCCACGCGGCGTCGTACCACCAAATGGGATAGCCGATGAACACGGTATCGTATTCCTCCCATCCGTCCACGGTCGTATCCGTCAGCGCGACGTCCTCAAGCGTTCCCGCCTGCTTTGCCTCGTATTCCTGCACGACGCGGCTGTTTTCGTCCGTCCAACGGAGATCCGCGCTCGTGTAGGGGTCGACGGGAGTAAGCCCGAACAGCGTGCCGCCCGTTGCTTCGGCAATGTATTCCGCGACCCTCTGCGTATTGCCCGTTGCCGAGAAGTATACGACGAGGACATTGCTCTCGGAGGGCGTTTCGGGCTCGTCGGGCGTCTGCGCTCCGCCGAGCAGCCCGTTGGCGGAGAGATATTCGTCGATCGTCTGCGTTGCGCCCTCGTCGCAATACAGCCCGTCGTGAACGGTCGCGCCCGCCGCGCTGCCGCGGACAAAGCTCATGGAATTATCGTAATACTCCTGATTGCTGTTCGATGCGCCCTGAAAAAACGGATAGATGTTATCCTGCGCCGTCCATTCGTAATGCTCCAAGAATGTGCCGATGACCATCGGCGCGGTGTGCCACCAAATGGGAAAACCGATCAAAACGGTATCGTAATCCTGCATATCGATGAGGTCGTAAGTCGCCTGCGAAACGGCGGGACGGGCGTTGTTTTGCGCCTCCTCCTGCGCTCTTCCGTAAGCCACGTCGTTATAGCTGCCCTCATACGGCTGCTGAGGGACGATCTCCACAAGATAGGCGTCCGTCTGCGCGGCAATATATTCCGCCATCTCCTGCGTGTTGCCCGACCAAGAGAAGTACACGACGAGCGTATCGCTCGCGGGATCGCCGGAAGTGTGCGGCGTCTGCTGCGCCGTACCGCCATCGTCTCCCCCGTTGTTCCCGCCGTTGTTCCCGCCGGACGTACCGCCCGAACACGCGGCGAGCGCGGCGATCATGCTCACGCTCAGAAGTCCGCTCAACAGTGCCGTAAAGAACTTTTTCATCTTCCTTTCTCCTTTATCTTGATTTTAATAACATTCGTTCAGGATCGCTTCGATCTCTTTTGCCGTCATCTGCCTGTAACTCCCCTGCGAAATGCCGCAGGTCGCGGCGATCGCGGAGAACTGCTCTTTGCCTTTTACGCCGAGTTCGCGCAGCGTTGCGGGAAGCCCGAGCTCTCTGATAAATGCGGCGAGGCAATCAATGCCTGCAAGCGCGATCTCTTCATCCGTCTTTCCGACGGCGCTCACGTTCCATACGTTTTCCGCAAAGCGCACGAATTTGGAGAGCCCGTCCTTATAAATGTGGCGGTAATACACGGGATGGAGCACGGCGAGCCCGCAGCCGTGGTTGCAGTCCGTGAAGGCGCCGAGCTGATGTTCGATATTGTGACACTCAAAATCGCATCGCTTGCCCATTTTGATGACGCGGTTTTCCGCCATCGTGGAATCCCACATCAGATTACTGCGCGCCGTATAGTTATGCGGGTCGCGCACGGCGACGCGCAGATTGCGTATCACGCTACGCATCAGCGCCTCCGCGATATCGTCCGACACGTTGTCCTCGTCCGGCTCGGAAAAGTACGTTTCCATGATATGGGAGAGGATATCGAAGCCGCCCGACGCCGTCTGCAGCGCGGGAACGGTGAACGTGTACACGGGATCGAGGATGGCGAACCGCGGATTGAGTTTCGGATAATCGCGCCCCGTTTTTACGTTCTTTTCCTCGTTCGTGATCACGGCGCCGCCGTTGCACTCGCTACCCGTGCCCGTGACCGTGACGATCGCGCCAACGGGAACCGGCTCAAAGTCGATCACGCCCGCTTTCGCCCAATAATCGTTCCAAATATCCCCTTTGTACGAGGCGGCAAGCGACACCGCTTTGCAGCAGTCCATGACCGATCCGCCGCCGACGGCAAGGATGAGACTGACGTTGTTTTCGCGGACGAGCGCCGCCCCCTCCTGCACCTTCCGATAGGTGGGATTGGGCATGATACCGGAAAACTCTACGCTCTGTTTGCCGGCGCTATGCAATATTTCCGTAACCGTATCGTATATGCCGTTCTTTCTGATCGACCCGCCGCCGTAGGCGAGCAGTACGCGCTCTCCGTAAGGCGCCGCCGCCTGCGCGAGATATTCCTTTACGGCGCCCTTTCCGAAGTAAACCTTTGTAGCGTTTTCAAAGATGAAATTATTCATATCGTTCCTCCGTGTTTTCGCCTGTATTATAACGCGCGTAAAAAGGTTTGAGAAGTCTAAATTCGTTCATGAGCTATTACCTGAACGTTATAACTAAAAACACGGAGCCGAATTGCTCCGTGTTTTTGTCTGTTGCGTTTTTATGCGTTCAGCGCCTGCTGAACGGTCTTCAAAAAATTTTTTACGTTGTCGCTCGGGTCGGGGTTGTGCAGGATGCCGTAAGGCACCGCGTAATCCCAATTGACGGGCAGGATCTTCAAAAGAGGATGAACGTGATCCCATCGTTTGACCGCCATCAGAAGGTTCTTTCCGCTCTCGCATTGGTTGAATACGTTGATATCGTAGAAGGAAAAGTCTTCGATCTGTATCTGCGGATGATTTTTCCAAATATCATCGCGCAGGGCGTCCACATAGCCGCTCCAATTCCGATTCATGAGCATGAGCGTCTCGCCGTACAGATCTTTATACGAGAGCCTGCGCTTTCCCGCAAGCCTGTGATTGACGGAGAGCGCCACGCAGATCGGCTCCTTGGAAAGCTCCAATGCGGCGCACTTGCGAAGGTTCAGCATGACGTTATCGAAAATCCCGAGCACCACGTCGATATTCTGACCGAGATTTGCCAAGATCTCGCGCGCGTTTTCGGGCGTGTTTTCAAACGGTACGAGCTGAAACTTGATGTCGGGGCAGATCTTTTCGATCTTCGGCCAAAGCTCGATGAGGTACTGACAGGGCGTCATGAGCGACGTGCCGATTCGGATGACGTTCCCGCCCTCCTGCATCGCGTTCCGCGCGCGGACAACGGAATCCTTGGAATACTGAACGATGTATTTCGCGTCGTTGTACAGCGAATGCCCCGCCTTGGTGAGCGTGAGCCCGCGGAAGGAACGGTCGAACAGCTTGAGGTTGAGAGCGCGCTCCAACGAATTGATCTGTTTGATCACGGCGGTCGGCGTTATATAGAGCGCTTCCGCCGCTTTGGAAAAACTGCCGCAGTCCGCGACTGTTATAAACGTATCCAACTGTGGATTGTACACCGCGCGCCTCCCCGTATCATTTGTCTTATTTTTATTATAACACTTTCCGAGGAAAAAGTCAAAATATCGATATCGGGGTCGTTCTCTACATTTTCATACCGAAAAAATGAATTTGCCCCAAAAAATTTGCCCCCAATTTGCCCCCAAAAATGGCATTTTGAGCGTAAATTTGCTTAAATTTACTTAGCAAAAAGCATGAAAAAAGGCTGAAAATAAGCGATTTTTGCCTATTTTCAGCCAATTTTGGTGCCGAGTGCCGGAATTTATTTGAACACAGGGAGAAAGAAGAAGCAGATCGAGTTGCCTCCTCGACCTGCTTTTCTAATTCTTCGACATGGGATTTTGAAAAACGCTCGTTTACTACATATTCTTGGAAATTGTATGTAATGACCATATGGTCGCCATACCAGAGAATTTCGCGGATGAACGTATTTACGAGCAGCTTTCTTACCTTGATATCGTCGGGATCTCTCAATACTTTGGAGAGTAAATATTTTTCCACGTCTTCCGCGGTAAGGTGAGCATAGGTTTTCTGGGTTTCCTTGTTTATCTCTATTTCCAGTTTGTTCAATTCGTCTTGCAAGGCGGCAAGCCTGTCCTTTGTAAAGTCCATGATGATGCCCTGCTCGATAGCCTTTATGATATTGTCGGCGGCGCGTTTTGCTTCATTCCGCTTTTTGATTAGCGTCTGCAATCCTGAGTCGTCGCGCATGATTTTTTCGTGCTCCCTTACGATGGTCTCCGCGATTCGCGTGATAACGCTGTTTCGTTGCAGCATGGAAATGGTAGCATCGATGACGGCGTCTTCAAGCTCCTGTTTCTTTACGGCTTTGCAGTCGCATTCTGCTTTTCCGCGCCGTTTGGAAAGGCAAACATAATAGTAGTGAATTTCTCCGTTCCTTGAAGTGCCGCTTTCTCCGCTCATGCGGTGTTTGCAGTTTCCGCAGATGAGCTTTCCCGAAAGAATGTAGTCAAAAATTTCCTTTTTGCGGCTGGGTGATATCTTGTTCTCCTGATTGATTGCGTCCACTTGTAACCAAACCTCCTTTGAAATTATGGGCGGAAAAATATTGTTATAGACCGTTCCTTGATGCGTGACTTCGCCTATATAGCGTTTATCGTGCAGAATTACATAGACGTACTTGTGGTTGATGTGTTTCCCGCATTTGCGGCGAATATTTTTCTCTTTTAGGTCTTCGGCAATGGCAACGGCTTTGTAGCCCTGTGCGTATTTACGGAATATTTCCCGCACGACTTCCGCTTCGGCTTCATCAATAACGTATTTCTTATCTTTGATGACGTAACCGTATGGCGGATGCCCTCCCGTGGCGTTGCCTTTGAGCCAGCTTTCCCGCAAACCGCGATTGACTTTCTGCTTCAAATCTTCCGAGAAATATTCGTTGAACCCTTCGATAACTGCGAGGAACAACTTTCCCTCCGGAGTGTCAGGAATATTCTCCATAGCGGAAACAAGTTCCACGCCGTTATCGGTCAGTTTCTTTCGGTTGACGACCGATTCGTACTTGTTGCGGGCAAATCTGTCCAACTTGTAAACGATAACCACGCTCCATTGCCGTCGTTTGCTGTCGCGCAACATTTGCTGGAATGCCGCTCGGTTGTCATTCGTCCCCGTAGTAGCCCTGTCGATGTACTGATCCACCACAAGAAGATCGTTCTTCTCCGCGAATTGTTTACAGACGCGGACTTGTCCTTCGATGGACTGTTCGGTCTGACTGTCAGATGAATATCTGGCGTAAATGACTGCTGTTTTCAAAATTGATACCTCCGAGATTTTTTGCTCACATTGTACACCTTTACGGCAGGGAATAACAGACACGGCGTACGTACTGTTTCCCAACGATTTCCCAACCGACCGTAGCAAAAACGGGACATTTTCGGTACACTTCCGTACCTTTCGGCGCCACCGAAACGGGAGAGCAAGGCGCAGTCTGTCAAAGGTCTGCCCCACGGGGACGCGCAGGAATTTTGTAATACCGTGCCTCTTTTTGACTACTCCAAAATTGCTGCGCGCCTTTGACAGACCAAGCCGCTCTCCCACCATCCAAAAGTCGAAAGGTACAAAAAGTCCTGTAAAGGTAACAAAATGCGCTGTTTGTTTCGGTTTCTGCAACAAGAGTTGCGGTTTGTTGGGGTTTATTAACGGCAGTGTTGGTTGCAAATCGAAAGGCGATGTGGTAAAATGAAAGCACAAACAAGCGGAGACGCTTCATATCACGGAAATAGGAAATGTTTTCTGACTGTGGGAATAAAGATCAGCGGAAGTAGTCGGGCGCGCCGCGCCGCAAAATAAAAATACGACGAAATAACCAGGTTGACCGTGACTGTCAGGCAAGATAGGCGAGAGATCGTCTGTCCTTTGTCTGCGGTCACGGTCTTTTTTTATTGTTTTGAAATTAGTGCCACGATTTGGCACCAATTCCCAATATGCTTTAGGACAAATTTCCTAAATCGACAAAAGTAAAAGAGGAGCCAAACGACTCCTCTTTACTAATGTATTTGGGCT
>DBGBVX010000109.1:0-4445 GCA_048370055.1 Candidatus Gallimonas sp.
TTTTTATTATACTACGAATTTTATCTGAAATCAATACATTTCTCAAAGTGTATTTATATTGCACGACGCGTATAATTTTCTGCGAACATGAGCTTTTCTTCTTTACATTTTCGGGCGGGCGTGGTACAATGAGCGGCGTGAAAACGCGGGCAAAACACATCAAAAAACAAGTGGGCTACGGTCTGCAGATCGTGCTCGTCGGGGCGCTCACGGGGACGTTTGCGGGCGTCGTCGTTACGCTGTATACCGTCCTCGCGGCAATGGCGGAGGACTTTTCGCGCGGGTATTACGCTTTTTTCCGTGAGCAGCCCGCGTTTATCCCGTTGCTGTTTGCGGCGCTTTTTTTGGGTGCGATCGTCGTCGGCGGCACGCTTCGTTTTCTCCCCATCATCCGCGGGAGCGGCATCCCGCAGACGGAGGGCGCGCTGCGCGGGCTCATGCGGTTCAAATGGTACAGGGCGCTCACGGGCATGTTCGCGGCGAGCCTGTTCACCATTTTCATGGGGCTCTCGGCGGGCGCGGAAGGCCCGAGCCTGATGATCGGCGGCGCGTGCGGCTACGGCGCGAGCGACATCCTCAAACGCAACGCGCTCGTGCGGCGCTATCAGATCACGGGCGGGGCGTGCGCGGGGTTGGCTGTCGCCTTCAACGCGCCGCTCACGGGCATGGTATTCGCCTTTGAAGAGGGGCAGAAGCGCTTTACCCCCGAGGTGTTTGTTTGCGCGTTCTCCTCCGTGGTGTTCGCGGTGTTGGTGCGCAATCTTTTGAGGAGCGCCATGGGGTTGGATATCGGCGCGTATTTTACGACGTTTTCCTTTGCCGCGGCAGACCTGACGCAGCCGCTCTTTTACCTCTACGTCCTCTTTGCCGCGCTCGTGTGCGCGCTCGCGGGCGTGGGGTTCTATTTTCTCGTTTTTGCGGCGAAAAAGTTGTTTGCAAAGCTCACGTTTTGGAAGGGGATGGGGAAGATGCTCGTTCCCTTCCTCCTTGCGGGGGCGTTCGGGCTCGTTACGTCCTATGCGATGGGCGGCGGGCACGAATTTATCTCCGCGCTCGGGAGCGGTTCGGATGGCTTGGAGACCGTCTTTTCCTCGCCCGTTTGGGCGACGGTGCTCATCGTCGTGCTCGTCAAGCTCCTCGTCACCGTCGTCAACATGGGCGCAGGCGTGCCGTGCGGGGCGTTTATCCCCATGCTCGCCATCGGCGCGGGCATGGGCGCGCTCATGAGCTATCTCTGCGGCGCGATGGGCATGCAGGCGGCGTACGCCGACGCGCTCGTCATCATCTGCATGGCGGCGTTTTTCACCGCCGTCGTCCGCGCGCCCATCACGGGCGTCGTCATGACGCTCGAACTCACATGGAACTTCGCCTTCCTCCTGCCCGTGCTCATCGGCGTGGCGGCGGGGTATCTCATGGGCGATCTCTTCCGCACGAAGCCCATCTACGACCGTCTCCTCGACGATATGCTTGCGGAGAGCGCCGAGGACTACAAGGTGCACGCCTTTGCCGCGCGGTTCCGCGTGAAGGCGGGGAGCGTCGCCGCGGGGCGCGCCGTGCGCGACGTGCTCTTCCCGCCCGATGCCCGCATCACCCGCGTGGAACGCGGCGGGGAGCACTTTATTCCGGACGGCAACACCGTTCTTCTGCCCGAGGATATCCTGACCGTGGAGGGCGAGGAGCGCGCCGAAGGGGAGACGGCGGAGACGCTCGCAGAGACCATCGGCGAAAAGACAGACTGAGCCATGCCCGCAAAAAATGCGGGCTTTTTTTGTATAAAACGCCACGATCCCGCCCACAATAACAGCGTAAGGGAGGAAAGCATGGACTTTACCAAGACGCAGACCTTTCACAACCTTGCAAGAGGATTCGCAGGGGAGTGTCAGGCGGGAATGCGGTACCAACTTACGGTGAAAGCGGCGATGAAGCAGGGCTACGAAGCGCTTGCAAACGTCGTCCGGACGATTGCAAAGAACGAGACGAACCATGCAAGGGTATTTTTCGAGCAGATGATCGAACACGGAGGAAGTCAGGATGACGTGCATATCGACGCGCACTATCCCTTCCACGCGGGCACGCTCGAAGATAATCTGCGCTTTGCAATGGAGGACGAAGAATCGGAGGCGGAGAGCATCTACCCCGCGTTTGCAAAGATCGCCCGCGAAGAGGGGTTTGGGCAAATCGCGCTCAAATTCGAACAGATCGCGAAGGTGGAGAGCCATCATCGGATCATCTTCAACTATCTGTTTGAGGCGTTCAAGGACGGCTCTCTCTATGCGGCGGATCGTCCGATGCTGTGGATCTGCGGCGAGTGCGGCTATATGCACACAAGCAAAGAAGCATGGAACGTATGCCCGCTGTGCGGCGCGTCTCAGGGAGAAGTGGAAGTGCACCTTCCCTTCACAAAGGATCATATTTAAGCGTTTTGCTTGAATGCGATCGGGAGGAAATTATTTTTATGAAAAAGACGAACAACAAGGCGAACAACGCCGGAAAGCAGAACATCAAGAATGCGCAGAACGGTCAGAACAACGCGAAGAACTGCGGCAACAGGCAGAATCCAAGCAACTGTGACAGATAAGTTTGCGAAAAAGCGCCTCAAACGGGGTGCGGATATGGGTTCCCCCGAAGATACGCTCGGCAGTTATACGGGCGTGAATACGGACGATCCCTACGAAAAACCCGTTCAGGACGCAGATGATCTGTAACGATTTACAGGCGTTTTCCTCGGGATATCCGGAAAAACGCCTGTGAAAAGATGAAAAAAGCCCCGCGGGCACATATTGTCCGCGGGGCGATTTTTTGTATTTTTCGTGAAATTTGCGCAGCCGCTGCAATTTTCGCCGCAAACGTGGTATAATCTAAAAGAACAAAGGGCGGAAATTCACGCTCTTTTCACCGCGCGGTCATGTGATCGGCTTTACGGCGGTAGTATAATGAATATGCTGCGTACGAAAAGTACGGTAAGCGAAGAGAGGTATCGCTATGAAAAAGAGGAGTATCGTTGCAGGCGCGGCTCTGCTCGTCGCAGGGGTCACGGCGGTCACGTTTGCGGGTTGTTCCGCACTCGGTTCCACGTCGGATAACAGCACGCCTTCCTCCGTCGCGGTGAGCGACGGCACGGCAAGCTCCCGCGAGGAGTTCCTTGCGGCGCAGGAAACTCCCTCCACCTATGAGCGCCGCCTTTACGAAGAGGCGGTCGCGGACGGCTACGAGGGGACGTTCGTCGAATTCCTCAAAGAGATCGGCTACACGGGGCAGGACGCCTCCGCGGGCGTCAACTCCGCGCTCACCTCCGTCGTCGGGATCGAATGCGGCTTTACGGAATATACCACGTCGGGCGGATGGCGCCCGACCGTAACGACTCAGCAGGTGTATTCTGCGGGCGCGGGCGTCATCTATTCGCTCGATAAGTCGGAAGGGGACGCCTATATTGTCACGAACTATCACGTCGTCTACAACAATGACAGCGTGGGCACCGAAACGGTCAGCCATGTCAGCGACGATATCGTCGTATATCTGTACGGTTACAGCACGGCGATCGACGCGACGTATGTGGGCGGGGCGATGGATTACGATATCGCCGTGCTCAAAGTGGATAACAGCGACATATTGAAGGCGAGCGACGCAACGGCGATCACGTCCGCGGACTCCGATTCCGTTACCGTCGGCGAAAACGTGTACGCCATCGGCAATCCGGAGGGCGAGGGCATCTCCGTTTCGAGCGGCGTCGTCTCCGTGGGCGCGGAATACATCGATATTCTCTCAGCAGACGATTCCAAAACGCTCAACCTTCTCGAGATCAGAACGGACGCGGCGGTCAATCACGGCAACTCGGGCGGCGGACTCTTCAACGCGCAGGGCGAGCTTATCGGCATCGTCAACGCCCGTTCGGAGGAGTCGGGCGTCGAGGCGTTCGGCTACGCCATTCCCTCCAACCTTGCGCTCGCCGTCGCGCAGAACGTCATCGACAACGCCGACGCAAAGGGCGCTTACCGCGCTTCGCTCGGGGTCACCGTGCAGGTCGAGAGCAGCGAGAGCCTGTACGACGAGGCGACGGGCAAAACGTATGTCGAAGAGAAGATCACGCTTGATAGTGTCACGTCCGGCAGCGTTGCGGCGAAAATGGGGTTGGATGTCGACGATACCGTGCTTTCGGCAAAGATCACCAAGTCGGACGGCACCACCGTGCAGGAGAAGGCGATCACGCGCATGCACATGCTCACGACGATGATGTTCAACGTGCGCGTGGGCGATACGCTCTCGATCACCGTCTCGCGCGATAACGAGCAGCAGACCTTCGAGTATACGTTCACCGAAGCCAATTCCAAGAATGAATTTACCCTGTTTTCATAAGGCACGGCATATCATATAGCATAGCGGACAAAAAATCGGCGCAGCCCAATACGGCTGCGCCGATTTTTTATTTGGGTCTTGAAAAGAGATTT
>DBGBVX010000110.1:0-3048 GCA_048370055.1 Candidatus Gallimonas sp.
ATAATCCCGCACATAGATAACCCACGCATTGAGGAGAGATACCATGCCGTCGATACGGCGCTTTTCGGAAATCTTGACGGGCTGAATGTTGTTCACGCCGCTTTTTTTAACGCCTGTGTTCGTCAAGCACCAAAGCAAAACGGGATTTTTGTTGTAATTGACTTTCTTATCGGCGAGCGCCGCGCCGAGCTCCCTCATAGGTTGCGACCATGTAAAAGGCCCTTGTGCAACGGCGCACATTTCAAAGCCGTTCGCTTTCATTTCGTCCACCCAATAACCGGCGAGAGCGCGGTCGTAGCCGATTTTGAAAGCGTCTATCTTGAGTTCGTCCCGCATTTGGCAGTACCACGCCGTCACCGCCGAATAATCGACGCGAGTACCCTCGCATATCGTGACTAGCCCCCGCTCCGCCCAAATCTTATAGGGCGCTTCTTGCGTGTTGTGCTCGTCGAGCTGGTCGATTTTCTTTTGAGGGAGGAAATAGTGCTGAAAAACGTATACGATTTCATCGTCGGACGAGCACCGGATAATCAGCGTCGCGCACGTTAGGTCGGTCGTCGCGGAGAGGTCGCACCCGCCGATAGCGTAGGTGTTATAGACCTCCTCCGGCTTGAATGTCGCCTCGTTTACTGCGTCCTCATAGGAGAGCCACGAGGCCGCGCCGGTCGCCTTTACGTTAAAGTCCTTGCAGAGAACGCCGGGCAAGTCCTCGGGATTTTTCTTTGCTCGCTCTACGAAGTCGGCGAGTGTGGTATAGTGCTTTATCGTCCCGAGGCCGGGATTTGCCTTTATCCATGCCGTCGGGTCTGTCCACTCCTCGCGCTTGTCGAGCTCGTAGAGGACGGGGAGGAAACGCTCGTCGGTCGTCTGTCCGTCGGCGACCTCGCAAGCGTAGCCGTAAAGGTTATCGAAAACAGACTCGCGCACCGTGCCGGACGTGGTAATCATAATCACAAGCGGCTGTCGGCGGCTCGAGGTCGATTGCTTCATAACCTCGTAGAGATTGCGGTCGCGGATAGCGTGGAGCTCGTCGATAATGACGGCGTGAGAGTTGAGGCCGTCGAGGGTATTCGAGTCCGAGGCCAACGCCTCGAACTTGGAGGCCGTCGCCGGAAAGTAAATGTCGTTGCGGCGCTTTTTGAGAATGGCGGAGAGTTCCGGGCTCTGCTTCACCATGTTTACGGCCTCTGTGAGCGTCTTTTTCGCTTGGTCTTTCTTGGTCGCTACGGAGTAAATCTCCGCCGCGCCCTCGTAGTCTGCGACGAGCATATAGAGCGCAAGAGCCGCGAGGAGCGTACTCTTGCCGTTCTTTCGCCCTACAAGAAAGAGTGTCTCTCGAAAGCGCCGGTATCCCGTCGCCCTCTCGAGCCACCCGAAAAGGAGTTGTATAAATGCTTTTTGGAAAAGCTCGAGCGTCAGAGACTCGCCGAGCGTCCCTTGAGACTGCTTGCAAAACCGCTCGACGAATGTAATCGGCCTCTCGCCGACGGCCTCGTCGAAGTAATACGGCGAGTTCTCGTCCGCCGCGTCCATTTCTGCCACGAGGCGACCGTAAACGGCCTTTACCCGTCGGCTCGTGACGATTTCGCCGGAGGAAATCCGCTCCCAATATTCCCGGACGTAGTTCACTACTTGCCCGACCGGGCGGCGGGCTTTGTGATAAAGCTCATAAGCTCGTCACCCGCCGATTTCTTTTCTTTCTCCGGGAGCAACGCGACGAGTTGGTTTGTGAGAGCGGAAAAGGATTTAATCGTCGTGTTGTAGGCACGGAGAGCCGGAGACTCCCGGCGGAGCTTTTGCGCCCCCTGTACGAAATCCTCTATCAAGTCGCCGTTGTTGATTTCGTCGGCGAGGCGTTCCAGCGTGACGGAGGTCACGGCGAATTGATTGATAAGCCCCTCGGCAAACTGCCGCTTTTCGGGAGGCATTTCTCGGAAAAGCCGTTTAATTTTCTTCTTTTTCGCCTCGATTTTTTCAGAAACCGAGAGCTCGTCGTAGCTTTTTTTATTTGTCGCCATATAATGAGTAAACCTCCCTCCGCCCCGGTTTAACCCCCCCCTCATGTGCGCGCCCGGGTCGGTTCTTCCGATGATTGAGGCGCGGTTACTTACCGGGTATCTCTTTCGGCGCACCCCGGGGGGTATGTGGCGCTGTGATAATATTTCCGTCTGCATCGAAAGCGAGGCCGTCGGCAAGCGGCGGCGTTCCCTCGTGTATCAATGCGTGACACGTCCGGCAAACTGTCTCGAGGTTATCCTCGCCGAGCGCGATTGCCGGGTCGTCGATGTTCCTCGGCGTGAGCTCTATCTTGTGATGCACGATAACGCCGGGCTCGCCACAATGGACGCATAGCCCCGCGTCTCGCTTGAGAATATATGCTCGTGTGCGCCTCCATGCCGGAGACTCGTAAAACGCTTTTGCAAACTCTCTCATGCTCTCCGCCTCCGAATGGGTAAAGAGAACGCCCCGCACGGCCTCAAGCGTCCTCACGCATAAGCGCAAGGGCTCGACCATGTAGGGCGCACGGCGGCGAGGTTTTCCCTCGACCTCTCTTTACGCCTCAATGATAGCACGGGGAAAATGCAAGTTTCCATACGGTTTTTTTTCGATACATGAGAATAAGTTAGAAAACGCCTCACATAGACGGCATAGCTCCCGCACCGAAGTAGAGGAGAGCGAAGCGCACGAGCGCCTTGTTACGGAGGTCGTAGAGGCTCGACGTGGACGAATAGCATACGGCCTCCGTGATTTCGTCCTTGCTCTTGCGCTCGATGTACCAAAGACGGAGGATACGCGCGTCGTCCTCGTCCATCTGCGCGAGCACGTCGTCGATTTCCTCGACCTTATCCCGGGGAACTTGGATTTCCCGCATAACCTCGGCGAGCTCGAGGCAGTCCGCGAGCGCGTCGTTTACAGATTTCGCACCCGTGTACGGTTTAGACATATCCGCCGACGGATATTCCGACGGCGCGCCGTATCGTAAAATGCGCTCCTTTTTCCGCTCGAGATTGCCTAAAGCCGTCTCGAGCAAGCCGCGAGCGCGGAGAG
>DBGBVX010000111.1:0-2292 GCA_048370055.1 Candidatus Gallimonas sp.
TTTTTTCTTATTTTTATGGTAGGTTAATAAAACATTCCGTTTCCCGTGGTCTCGTGCACGCGCAGCCCCGTATCAGGGCTGTACAGATCGGGACGCTCCAACACATATGTGCCGTTCCATTCGGAGAGCACACCCGCGGCAAGCAATTCTTTCAGTTCATAAAAACTCACCGAGGCACAGTCCTGCCGCAGCTTTCTCAGATCCCCGTGACCTGCTTTCAGCGCTGCGACCGCCTCCGCATTTTCCTTGTTGGGAATGACGATTCCGACCGTTGCAGCGTCGATCAGATGAAATTCCTCCGCAATTTTCCTGAAATCGACGGAAAAGGGCTTCCTCGCGCGGCTTTCGGTGAAGTTTTTCATCGACTGCCGCTGCGCGCGATAGAGAATATCAAAATAATCCCGAATGCTTTGCGCGTCCGTGAGCGAACGCACCCCACGTTCCCGCAAAATCCCCTCTGCAGCATTGGCGCGGATCTGCAGATCGCCGCGCGAGAGATCCTCGGTGCGGAATATGTAAACTTTGCTCTCCTCTTTGGAGCGCGCCCCTTCGCGATTGCAGCGCCCCGCCGACTGTAAAACGCTGTCGAGTCCGGCGCTCTCCCGCATCACACAGGCAAAATCAAGGTCGACACCCGCCTCGATCAACGATGTGGAGAACACCGTGACGGGCGCTTCCACGCGCCCTTCCTTTACGGCACGGAGATGCTTTTTGATCTCGTCAATGATGCGGGTTCTGTCGCGCAGGGTGAGGTAGGTAGAAAGACAATACTTTTGTTCGCCCGCATAAGCGCGGTACAATTCCTCCGCCGTACGCTTCCGGTTGCATACGACGAGCGTATCGCGGCTGCCGTCTAAGCGCGGCAGGATCTCCGCCCGCCCGAGGTCTTCAAAGGTACATTTCTCAAAGACGGTATAGAGCGATTTATCGGGGAGAAGATCAAAAACGGGCAGGGCATGTCCGAGATATTGCGCCGTGAGCGCGGCGAAGTCGGGCATGGTCGCCGTTAAAAAGAGCGCTTCGCTGCGGTACCTCGCCGTGAGCTGTTCCACTGCCTGAATACAGGGAACAAACCACGGGATGGGGAGCGTATGGACCTCGTCAAATACGAGCATGCTCTCCGCCATATTGTGAAATTTCCGCAGTTTTCCGCTTCTGTTGCTGTAAATGCTCTCGAAAAACTGAACGTTCGTCGTCACGATGATGGGCACATCCCAATTTTCCGTCGCCTTTTTCAAGATATCCGCCGTCCTGACCCCCTCGTCATCCGGCTGCGGAGATTTTCCATGCAGCGTTTCCTGAATGAGTTCATCAAAATCGATCGTGCTGTCGTGCCGCAGGATGGGAACGTCGGGGAACAGCTCTTCAAACGTCTGCGCCGTCTGTTCAATGATGCTCGTATACGGGATCACATAGATGATCCGCTTTTTGCCCGTCCGCCGCGCCCGTTCCAACGCGAAGGCAAGGGAACAGAGCGTTTTTCCGCTTCCCGTGGGCATATCCAAAAGATAGAAGGGCGACGCGACGTCCGCATACGAAAGCGCCTGCCGCTGCAGCTCGGCGCGCGCCCTCTGCAAGGCGGTTTCCGCCTGAAAGGACAGGCGTTTTTTGTTGAGACGCTCCAAACAGTCCTCCCATATGGCGGGAATATGCGCGCGTTCTCTCCCCGAGACAAAGCGTTCGGTATCGAGAAAGTCCGCGTCCGTCAGGCAGCTGTAAAGATAGCGGATGATAAATTCGTAATCGAGCGACGGATCCTTTGCATCAATGAACTTCTGCAGTTCGGCGGAAACAAGCTCCTTCGCGGGCAGCGTAATTTCCGTATACCATGCGGAATAATCGCCGCAAGGCTTTTTCAGGCGCGCGGCAAGCGTACTTTCGGTCTCGTTCTCGCCGATATTTCCCCTGTCCGGAAGCCCCGCATGGTGCCCCGCCGCGATATAGGCGAAAATATCCCCCGCTGCACTATTGCCGAAGAGCACCTCCGCCTGCTTCGCGCCGCAGATGGAGTGATCGACGCGCTCGCCCCCGCTGTTTTCCAAACGGCGTTGAAACGCCGCTTGATACTTCCCGAGATCGTGCAGCAAACCGGCAAGCCGCGCGCACTCCTTCAACTCCGGAAAGGCGAACGCCGCGGAAAGCTCCGCCACCCCCTCCAAATGGTCTTTCAGCAACTGTCTGTTTTCGTCCTCTCTTGTGTGTGCATAATATTTCATTTGTTTCACCTCGCGCGGATTATATCATATAAAATATGACAATCCTTGTCAGAATCAAAAAAATTTTTCGATTATT
>DBGBVX010000112.1:0-19008 GCA_048370055.1 Candidatus Gallimonas sp.
CCTCGCTTGCCGCGCTCGCGGCGATGTGCACCGTCTGTTTTACCCTGCTCGACGACGTTCTCACGCCGCTCTTTTACGGATATTCCTTCGACGCGGCGGTCGCGTACTTCTATGCGGGATTCTTTGCCATGCTGCCGCAGACCATCTGCACGGTGCTGAGCGTGCTCCTGCTCTTTTATCCGCTCCGCAAAGTTTTCGCGCGGGCGGCGGCGTTCGGCGGCGGAAAACGCGGGAGGATGGCGCGGCGCGCGCAAACGGCGAGAAAAAGGCGCGGCGGGGATGAAAACGCCGCGTCAAATGATGGACGAACGCAAAAAGATGTGGTATAATTACCATATCTTTTTCTTTATATCAAATTTTTTGGAGCAGGTTTTATGGCGAAGGATAATTTTGTGGAGCAGATCGCGGATATCGATACCGATTTCCCGCAGTGGTATACGGACGTCGTATTAAAGACCAAACTTGTGGATTACGGACCCGTCAAAGGGACGATGGTCATCCGTCCGTACGGCTATGCGATCTGGGAGAATATTCAGAAAGAGCTCGATAAACGCTTTAAGGCGACGGGACATGAAAACGCGTACTTCCCGCTCCTGATCCCCATGAGCTTTATGACGAGGGAAGCAGAGCACGTGGAGGGGTTCGCGCCCGAAGTCGCGGTCGTCACGCACGCCGGCGGCGAGAAGCTCGCCGAGCCGCTCGTCATCCGTCCCACGTCCGAAACGATCATCGGCAGCATGTATTCCAAGTGGATCCAATCCTACCGCGACCTGCCTGTGCTCATGAATCAGTGGGCGAACGTCATGCGGTGGGAAAAGACGACGCGCCCCTTCCTCCGCACGAGCGAATTTTTGTGGCAGGAAGGGCATACCGTTCACGCCACCGAAGAGGAGGCGATGGAACATACGCTGAAGATGCTCCGCGTATACGAAGAGTTCGCGCGCACCTGCCTCTCCATGCCCGTCCTTACGGGGCGTAAAACGGAGAAGGAGAAGTTCGCGGGCGCCGTCGCCACCTTCGGCATGGAGGCGATGATGCACGACGGCAAGAGCCTGCAGGCGGGCACCACGCACTACCTCGGGCAGAACTTCGCCAAGGCGTTCGATATCAAGTTCCTCGATAAAGACGGCGTGCAGAAATACGGGCACACGATGTCGTTCGGCGTCTCCACCCGTCTCATCGGCGCGCTCATCATGACCCACGGCGACAAGCGCGGGCTCGTCATGCCGCCCGTCGTCGCGCCCGTGCAGGTCGTCATCGTGCCCATCGCGTCCAAGAAGGAGGGCGTTTTGGAGGCTTGCCGCGCGCTCAGGGAAAAACTTGCGGCGGCGGATATCCGCGTCGTGTTGGACGAGAGCGAGAACTCCCCCGGTTGGAAGTTCAACGAGTGGGAGATGAAGGGCGTTCCCGTGCGTATCGAGCTCGGCCCGCGCGATCTCGAAGCGGGCAGGTGCCTGATGGCGCGCCGCGATACGCTCGAAAAGGGCGAATATGCGTTGGAGAACGCCGTCCAAAGCGTGCAGGCGCTCCTCAAAGAGATCGCCGAAAACATGTACAATACGGCAAAGGCGCGCATGGACAGCCGCATCGTGCGCGTAAAGTCGCTCGAGGAGCTGCTCGCGGGCGTGGAAGGCGGCAATTTCGTCCGCGCCGGTTGGTGCGGCTGCCGCGAATGCGAAGATAAGGTGAAGGAGTTCGCGCAGGCGACCGCCCGCGTGATGGACGAAGAGAATACGTCCGATACCTGCGTCGTCTGCGGCAAGAAAGCCGAAAAGACGGTGATTTTTGCCCGCGCCTACTGATCGGGCGGGCAGGAATGCAGAAAATCGTTTGGGAGGGCGTATGAGCAGGCTTCCGCAATGGCTTGGCGACGCGGTGTTCTATGAGATCTATCCGCAGTCCTTTCAGGATACGGACGGCGACGGGATCGGCGATATCCCGGGCATGATCGCGCGGCTCGACTATATCAAAGAGCTCGGCTGCAATGCGATATGGGTGAATCCGTGGTACGATTCGCCCTTCGGCGACGCCGGTTACGACGTGCGCGACTATAAGCGCGTCGCGCCCCGCTACGGCACCAACGACGACGCGAAGAGGTTCTTCGACGAGGCGCACAGGCGCGGCATGCACGTGCTCATCGACCTTGTGCCCGGGCATACGTCCGTCGAACATCCGTGGTTCCGCGCCTCCATGCAGCCCGAACGCAACGAGTATTCCGATCGCTATATTTGGTCGGACTCCATTTGGGAGAGCACCGATCTTCCCTGCATCCGCGGGATCTCGCAGCGCAACGGCTCGGCGGCGGTCAACTTTTTCTCCAATCAGCCCGCACTCAATTACGGATACGCAAACCGTACCCGCTCGTGGATGACGGCGCCCGACAGCGCCGCCGCGCTCGCAACGCGCGAGGCGATCAAGGACGTGATGCGCTTTTGGCTAGACATGGGCGCCGACGGGTTCCGCGTGGACATGGCGGCGAGCCTTGTAAAGGCGGACGAGGGTTGGAAAGAGACGATAAAACTTTGGCAGGATTTCCGCGCCTTTCTCGAAAAGGAGTACCCGCACTGCGCGATGGTCTCCGAGTGGGGCGTGCCCGCGAAATCCATCGAGGGCGGTTTTCACATGGATTTCATGCTGCATTTCGGTCCGCCCGCATACACGTCGCTTTTCCGCAGCGAGCATCCCTTCTTCTCCCGCGAGGGGAAGGGGGATATCACCGCGTTCCTTGAAACATATATGCGCGATCTCGCCTCTACGGAGGGGAAGGGGCTCATCTGTATCCCTTCGGGCAATCACGATATGCCGCGCCTCGCGCGCGGGCGGGATATGCGCGATCTGAAGATCTGCTTTGCCTTCCTGCTCACGATGAGCGGCGCGCCCTTCCTCTATTACGGCGACGAGATCGGCATGCGCTATTTGGAGAACGTCACCTCGGTGGAGGGCGGATACGACCGCACGGGCTCGCGCTCGCCCATGCAGTGGAAAACGGGTGCGGGTATGGGTTTTACGACGGGAAACACGCCGTATATCCCCTTCGACGAAAGCGCGGACGCGCCCACTGTGGGGGCGCAGGAAGCGGATAAGGATTCGCTCCTGAACGCCGTGAAGGCGCTTTTAAGGCTCCGCAGGGAACATCCCGCGCTGCAATCGTTCGGCGCGTTTGAACCCGTCTGCGCGGAAAAGGACGCCTATCCGTTTGCCTACCGCAGGCGCGGGGGCGGCGAAGAGATCCTCGTCGTGCTCAATCCCGCGGACAGAGAGGCGCGGGCGGACTTTGACTGCGGCGGAGAAGTGCTCTTTGCGGTGGGCGGCGCCGTGAAAAACGGCAGGGTTCCCGCGCGGAGCGCGTGCATCATAAAACGATAAAGGGTTTTCTATTTTTGGAGGCTTTCCATGAAACATATCGACATTGCAGACGTTTTACAGGATAAAACGCTCATCGGAAAAGAAGCCGTCGTGTGCGGTTGGGTGCGGACCTTCCGCGATTCTTCGGCGGTCGCCTTTTTGGAACTTGCGGACGGGACGAGCTTTTCCCGCCTGCAGGTCGTGGTGGATAAGAACGCCGTTTCCGTCGACCCCGAGTGCACGAAGTGCGGCGCTTCCGTGTGCGTGAAGGGCGAAGTCGTCAAGGCGTTCAAGGGCGACGGCGCGGAGCTCAACGCGAAAGAGGTTGCGCTCCTCGGCAAGTGCCCCGGGGAATATCCCATTCAGAAAAAGCGCACCTCGCTCGAGTTTTTGCGCTCTATCCCGCACCTGAGGCTGCGCACCAACACGTTCACCGCGGTGTTCCGCGTGCGGAGCGTTGCGGCGCAGGCGATCCACCGCTATTTCCATGACCGCAGATATTACTATATCAACACGCCGCTCATCACGGCGAGCGACTGCGAGGGCGCGGGCGAGATGTTCCGCGTGACGACGCAGCCATGGAACGCCGAATATGAGAGCGAGGCGGCATATTATAAGGACGATTTCTTCGGGCAGAAGGCGGGGCTCTCCGTCTCCGGTCAGCTCGAGGGCGAAGTCGCCGCCACCGCGCTCGGCAGAATTTACACCTTCGGACCTTCCTTCCGCGCCGAAAACTCCAACACGACGCGCCACCTCGCCGAGTTCTGGCACGTCGAACCCGAGATCGCCTTTGCGGAACTGCCCGACGTGATGGAGATCGCCGAAGATATGATCAAGCACGTCATCCGCACCGTCATGGAAGAGTGCCCCGAGGAGATGGATTTCTTTGAAAAGTTCATGGAACCCGGGCTCAAAGCCAAACTCACCAACGTTGTGGAGAGCGAATTTGGCGTGCTCGAATATACGGACGCCATCGAACTGCTGAAAAAGGCGGATGTCAAGTTCCAATATCCCGTGGAGTGGGGGTGCGATCTTCAGACGGAGCACGAGAAGTACATCACCGAAAAGGTGTTCAAAAAGCCCGTGTTCGTCACCAACTATCCCAAGGAGATCAAGTCCTTCTATATGAAGCAGAATCCCGACGGCAAGACGGTCGCCGCGACCGATCTCCTCGTGCCGGGCATCGGCGAGATCATCGGCGGGAGCGAGCGCGAGGCGGATCCCGAAAAGCTGCTCGCCGCCATGAAGGCGCGCAACATGGACCTTGCCGCCTATAAGCAATACCTCGATCTGCGCACCTTCGGTACGGTGCCGCACGGCGGATTCGGGCTCGGGTTCGAGCGCTTCGTCATGTACGTCACGGGCATGGAGAACATCCGCGACGTCACGCTCTTCCCGCGCTCGGTCAACAACATCATGTGACGGCGGGAACGCGCGTTTGCGCGTCGTCCGCATAACGATTTTTGCAAAAAAATTTGTCCGTCCCCTTGCAAACGGGGGCGGACAATGCTATAATGGGGGCATGAAACTCATCTTGTGCTGTGATTACGGCTTGGACGACGCCGCCGCCACGGTGGACGCGCTCGCTCATGCGCGGGCGGACGGCTACGAAGAGGCGGCGCTCGTCGCCGTCGGCGGGAACGTGCCGCCTCAGATCTCTTTCGCCAATGCAAAAAAAATCGTCGCGCACCTTCCGTTCGAAACGGTGCCGCTCACCGTCGTCGATACGTCGGCGGAACGGCAGCCCTCCGAATACCTGAGAAACATTCACGGAGAGGACGGCATGGGCGATCTGTTTTCGGACGACGAGGGCTTTTCCGCGCCCGTCTGCGCGTTTTCCGAGTGGATCGCGCAGCTTTCGGGGGAGTACGATCTTCTCAGCCTCGGTCCCATGACGCTCGTGCCCCGCATTCTTGCGCGGGGCGGCGTGCGCAAATTCGTATTCATGGGCGGGAACATCGCCGAGGAGCCGAACTTCGGGCTGTACGAGTTCAATCACGCGCTCGACCGCGTGGCGTTTTCCGCCGTTACGGCGCAATATCCGCACGTCGCTGTCACGATGGATACCTGCCGCCATCCGCTCCTCAATGTGCAGAGCGCCGATCTTTCGGGCGGCGGGCTGCAGCGGCGCATCGTCGCGCGCGCACGGGAGATGACGTTCGTCTCGGGCGAGAAGGGCTGTTACATTTGGGACGACATGGCTGTGAAGGCGCTCCGTCATCCCGAGTGGTTCGAAACGTACGAGGCGACCGACCGCGACGAAAACCGCCTGACCGTGGCAAAATATATCTACGGCAAGCCTTATCTTGAAATATTGGAACAATAAAACGGCGCGCCCCGCGGAAAGCGGGGCGCGCTGATGTATTATGCCGATTTTTTTACAGAATCGATGAGTGCACCGAGCTCGTTGAGCATTTGCTTTGCAACATCGTAATTGACGCGGATCTTGATTTTAGCGCCTTTTTTACTGTTGGAGTGCGTTCCGATACTGCTGATCGTAATTCCGTTGCTTGATTCGTTTTCTAAATCGATGCGCAGATTGATCTTTGCGCCGCGCAGGAGAAAAAAGAGAATGAGCAGGAGAACGCCGAAAATCAATCCGATCGCGCATAGGGGCGGGAAGGCGATGACGCAGATAATTCCGACGATCAGAAGAATGATCCCGAAGATGAGCAGCCCGAGCCGAGAATGCTTCGCGCAAGATCCATTGACCGATTTTACCTGATCGATCGGGATCTCGCTTTGCGAAAAGCTCTTTTTCCCGTCGACCATATTGATGATCCGCTTGTTTGTTACCGTAAGCGACATCTCCTGCCGGTCTCCGCCGATGAGACTTCCGCGCGCTTTGCCGTAAGCCCAACTTTTTACGATGCTTTCACCTTCCGTTAAGGGCAGGTTCATGTTTTTTTCCTCCCGAAAGTATTTTCATAATTCCATTATATTCTTACTATTGTAAGAAGTCAAGTATTTTTCTTACGTTTGTAAGAAAAATATAGGTATGGAAAATAAATTCAAAACACGGTTAAAAGATTTGCGGGAAGAAAAGGGGCTCGGGCAGGTGGAACTTGCGCAGGCGATCGGCGTGAGCAAAGGGATCATCAGCCTGTGGGAGAACGGGCTGCGGGAGCCCAAGATGAGCGCGCTCATCGCGCTTGCCGAATACTTTGAAACATCGGTCGATTATCTTGTCGGTCTGAAAGATTTCTGAGGAAGTCGGTCGATGGTATCGGCGGAGCCTTCCGCGCATTTTCGTGCAAGCCAAACTCTGTTGCAGAGAACGGGAGTATCGGAAATAATTGCCCTACGCGCAAGGTGCAGAAAAAAGGATATACAGATCGGGTCGATTTTGGCGCGTACCGCGCGCAGAAAGAACATACAGCCCCGCCGAATGGTTCGGCGGGGCTGTGCTTTTGGAAGGTATGTTATGAAAAGACCGTAAATTTATGCGTTGATGTTCTTCTGCTTCTCGTTCTCGTAAGGCGTGTTATATAGCTCGCCTGCGTTGAGTTCGAAGAGCGGGCAGCCGTCCTCCGCAAATTTTACTTTGAGGACGTGCGCGTGACGGTTGTGATCGTCGAGCGGGTCGCCGTTGATCTTCTCGTAGTCGCGGAAGTGCAGAAGGGTCAGGACCTCGTTCTCGTCGCCGCGCACAAAGCAGTTGTGCCCGGGACCGTACACTTTGAGCTTTTCGTCCGTCTTGAGCACGGGCCAACGGTCTTTCTGCCACGAACGGGGATCGAGCAGGTCGCTGTCCTCGTCGGCGCGGAGCATGCCCATGCAGTAGCATGCGCCCGTCGCGGAGGCGGAGTAGGTGAGGTAGATCTTACCCTTTGTTTCGGGACCTTTGAGAACGGCGGGACCTTCGTTGACCCAAAAACCGCCGTCGCGCTCCCAATCATAGTCGGGAGAGGTGATGCGGGTGAACACCGTCTTGAGCTTTGTGGGCGACTCCATTTCGGCGATGAGCAAATCGGAAATGGGCTTTTCTGCGCGTGCGCAGCCGAATTTCTGCGCCCAGACGGCGTACCATCTGCCGCGGTGTTCGAACACCGTCATATCAAGCGAAAAGTCGGTGAAGGGATAGGGGTCGTCGTCAGCGGGGAGCATGGGAACGGCGTCCTCCGCCCATTCGTCCTTCATGGGGTCGTCGCCCTTGCAGATGAGCGCATAGGGGCGGATATCCCAAATGTCGGGTTGGTGCCCTGCGGCAAAGTAGATGACCCACTTGCCCATGATGTAGTGCAGTTCGGGCGCCCAGATGTGGCTGGCGAGCGCGCCGGTATCGTGCTTTTTCCAAACCGTGCGCGCGGGCGCCGCCGCGATGCCGTTCACCGTATCGGCGCAGCGCAGCTCGAGGCGGTCATACATCGGGCAGGTCGCCGTGAAGTAGTACTTTCCGTCCGTGTGCTTGTACAGATAGGGGTCGGCACGCTGAGGTGCGAGCGGAGAGAGATAAGTAGCCATATTCCATTCCTCTTCTATATAGTTTTTTTGAAACCGAAGTTACGGGCAAAAACGGCAGCCGTTTTTGCGCTTTGCCTATTCTACTATATTTGATGTTCAAAGTCAACCGCAGAGCACAAAATTATTTTGCCTTTTTGCGGTATTTTTCCCACGGGAGCAGGAAGATATACGCGCCGAGGATCACGAGCGCAAGCACCGTTAAAATGACGATCAGCACGATGCGGATGACCTCCGCGTTCCCTTCGTCGATCATGTCCGCCGTGATGACGGCGGAGTAGGAGGGGTCGTCGAACAGGCGGGCGGTATACGTTCCGTCGCCGTTGTCGTACAGGCGCACCTGCACGCGCTCGGTGACGAGCCGCTCGCCTCCCGCGCCGTTTGTGAAGAGCGTGCCGTCGTTGTCGGATTTGAGGTAGGCGAGCGTGTAGTTCTCTCCCGAAGAGATGTCCGGCGAGATCTCGGTGAGGTAGGCGGCGGGCACATAGCCGCGCACCGCCGCGCGCGCCTCGGAATTATATTCCACGAGCGCATATTCGAGTTCGCCCGTCGCGACGAACCCGATCACGGAGACCGCCGTGCCGCGCGCAAGTTCGCGTTCCGCGAGCGCGCCTTCCAAGCAGGGCGCGAAGTACGCCGAGACGTTATTCGTGAGGTAGCGTGTGTACGGCGCCTCGTTTTCCGTGTAATATTCCGAACTCGCGACCGCCGTGACCGCGTCCTTCAAAAAGAGCTTTGCCGTGTAGCTGCCCTTGCCCTCCGCAAAGAGGACGAGCGCGTATTCGTTCGTTTCAGCCAAGAGGACGCCCTGCCGCGCTTCCGCCGAGCGCGCATAGCTGAGGTAGGGGAAATATGCCCCGTCGCCCTCGCGGAGGGAGGAAAGATCGGTGGAAATGCCCACCGTTCCCGCAGGAACGCTCACGAGGAGCCCCTCCGTGCCGTGATGCGCGAACGCGCCTTCGCGGGCGTTCTCCACCGCGAGTTCGTTGAGCGTGGGGATGCCGCCGAGCGCGCCCGCAGCGCTTTTGACAACGTAGTTGCCGAAGTTGAAGTAAACTTCGTCGTCCTCGAACCCGAGGGCGAACGATACGGGGGACTGCGCCGCGCCGTCCTCCGACCACACGAAGTCGCTCCCGTTCACGGTCGCAAACAGGGCGCCGTTACAGTACAGCGCGCCGTCCGCAAGGTAGTACAGATTTCCCTTGAAGTCCGATTCGAGTGACGTCGCGCCCGCGGGCAGGGTAAAGTCCTTTTTCTGCGAGCCTGCGGCGGAGGCGCTTTGCGTAAAGTCGGACTCCGCAAAAATGCGGATATCGCCCGATTCATACGCAACGTACAGATTGCCGTACAGATCGCACGCAAGCCCCCGCGGGGTGCCGTATTCATAGACGACCGGAGCGGAAACCTCGCCGTCCGCAACGCCGTATTGCGCCGTCGCCGTAACGTAATATACGACGCCGTACGCGCACGCAACGCCGCGCACCGTGCTCGGCGCCGTCTCCGCCAACGTGAACTTATCGTCTCCGTAGGAGCAGGTGTAAACGTTCATGCCCGAGGCATAGGCGATCGTGGTGCCGTCTGTCGCGACAAGCGAGGGCGCCGTTTCGCACGCGATCACGCTGTAACGCTGCGTCTGAAGATCGTACACGGAGACGCGGCTGTTTCCCGCGTCCGCCGTCACGAGCAGGTTGCCCGCGCGCGCCGAATCGACGGCGCCCGAGAGGCGGTTTGCGGAGTCGGACGCGGACGCGATCTCGTAGGCGGTGAAGGTTGCCGCGCCGTCCGTCAGCGCGATCTCGCGCACGGAGTTTCCGTCGATGCAGTAGAGGTTTTCGCCGTAAAAGCTCATGGCGGTCAGCCTGCTCGCGCCCGAAAGCTGCGTGACCGCTCCGTCCGACCCCGTTCCTCTGCGGAAAAGTCCCGCCGCGGAGGAAAAGTAGAGGTACGTCCCGTCCGAACAGACGGAGGTGATGTTCGTGCTCTGCTGTGCGTCCGTGCTGATGTAGTAGGTCTGACTGTCTGCAAATCTTCCCGAACCGTCGGGGAAATAGAGCCTGTCGCCGACGGTGCAGTAGAGCGTATCCCCCGCGTAGGCGAGGCGGGGCTCCGTTCCGATGGAGAGCGTGCCGAGCGAGACGGCGGCGGACGGATCGCTCAGGGAGCGCCGCGCGAGGGTGAGATTGCCCGAGATGACCGCCGTATACAGCGTATCGCCCACGATGAGGAAGGTGGAACAGTTGAGGTTTTCGATCTGTACCGGCTGCGCATCCGCCGCGGAGCAGTCGTAATACCAAAAGGAGTTGTCCGTGCCGCGCACCGAAAAGTAGAGCGTGTTTCCCGAAAACTGTATTTTTGTGATGCTCGTCTCGTCGGCGGTGGAGAAGGTCTTCCATGCGGCGTTTTCCCCGCGCGAGCAGATATACATGGTGTTTCCGTCCGCAATGGCGACGTAATTTTCCGAAAAAGCGACGTCGGTGGGGCGCGCAAGCGTGAGGTACTGTTCGTAGCTCGCGGGGAGGACGAGCGAGGCGTTTTCCTTTGTGAGCGCCGTCGCCGAAACGGGCGCGGCGTCCTCCGCCGTCTCATCCGCCGCGGCGGACGTATTGTTGAAAAGCGGGGCGGCGAACGCCGAGCCCAAAAGGAACGCGGCTGCCAACGCGATCCCCGCAGTCTTTCGTATAACCATATGACTATTATAACACGCGCGCGCGAAAATTTCAATGACCTACGTGAAAAAACTTGTGCGGAGGCCCCAAAAAGTTTCCCGCGCCGCTTTTTTATCCTGCCGCCGCGCGCGGGCGCAAAAATTTGCGCCGATTTTTTTGGCATACGCGCATCCGTCTGTCATATTCGAATGATACAATAAAAACACAAACAACTGTTCGGAAAGCAAAGCGGAACATATGGCAAGGCTGTTTCGGCGGGAGGTGAACGATGGCATTTGAATACGCGAAGGTGATTTTGTACGCCTATCCGCACCTTGAGGCGCTTGCCGAGGCGATGGGGCAGAGCGCCGAAAATCAGGCGCTTCTTTCCTTTAAGAGCGCGGAGAGCACGCTCGCAGTCGCGGAAAGGATCGCCGAGTCGCTTGCGGTAAAGCGCCGCCTCCTTCTTCTGAAGGAGGCGGCGGACGGCGCGGTGGGCGCATGTACGGAGGAGGAGCGCTTTTTGCTCGAATACAAGTATTTCCGCAGGCGGAGGGAGCTTCGGGAACGCTTTTCGGGCGCGGCGGTCTCCTGTTCGGAGCGCAATTACTTCCGCCGTCAGGGGGCGCTGCTCAAAAAGATGGTATCCGAATTGGGGCGGCGCGGTTGGACGGAGCGCGCCTTTCGGGAGGCGTTCGGCGCGTTCGCGCCCTTCATGCGCGCTTACCGCGCGCTTTCGGAGGGGCAGGAGGGCAAGCTCGTGGCGCACCGCTCTCAGCGCGGGATCCGTTTCCGCGCGGAGGTCAGAAGTCGGAGGGATCGCTCCTGACGGGCTTTTTCCCGCGCAGGACGAGCACCGCCACGGCGACCGCGGCGACGCACAGCACGCAGATGACGGCGATCTGAACGCCGCCGACGGAACTTTTCTGCTCCTGAGGCGCGGGGTCCGCCTCGCCTCCGCCCGAAACGGCTTGCAGGTAGTCGTCGTTGCGTTCGTATTCCACGGGCGTTTCGGCGGGAACATAGCCGAACCGTTCGCCGTCGAACACATAGTAATAGAGCTGTCCGCCCTCGGTGCGCGCGCCGTAATAGGCGAAGGTGCGCTCCACGGCGCCGAGCTCCGCGTCGCCCAAGCCGCCCGCGTCGGGCAGGGTGTAGGTGAGGGTCACCTGCTTTCTGAGGTAGGGGCGCACGGGCACGAAGCTGACGAAGAGGAGCTGTTCGGTGCGGCAGTAGCCGAGGAGCTTTTTATAGGGGGCGTCGTCCGCCTGATACTCCACCGTACAGTAGAGTTCGCCCTCTTCGAGCACGCGCACATAGTAGGTGGCGGGAATGAGGAAGAGGCGCTCTTCCTCGCTCTCGCCCGCGTAAAACCATACGTCCTCCGTCGCGGCGACGGCATAGCGTTTGCCGTCTTCGGCGGAGGCTGCCGCTGCGGGCGCGGGAAGGGAGAGCGCGGCGGCGAGCAGCAGGAAAAGCGATAAGACGAATGTTTTCATAGGCGCTATCATAGCGCACTTTGCAGGGCGCAGAAGGGATTTTTTTGGCGAAAGGGGGCGAATCGGGAAAGATGACTCCGGATACGGAGGCGATCGTCATGCGCGTGCGGGAGATCGAACGGGAACTCGCGCGACGCAAAAAGAGCGATGCGCTCGCCCGCTACAATACGGGCAGAAAAAAGCACAAAAAGCAGATCGCCTTTCACAAATGCAAAAAGCGCAACCGTTGGGTGTTCGGCGGGAACCGATCGGGCAAGACGGAGTGCGGAGCCGTCGAGGCGGTATGGCTCGCGCGGGGGAACCACCCCTATAAAAAGAACAGGAAGGATGTGTTCGGATGGGTGGTCTCCCTCACGCAGCAGGTTCAGCGCGACGTGGCGCAGAAGAAGATCCTGAGCTATCTCCGCCCCGATCAGATCGCCGATATCATCATGGTGAGCGGCAGGAAGGATAATCCCGCCGCGGGCGTCGTCGATCAGATCGTCGTCAAAAACGTGTTCGGCGGCAGGAGCGTCATCGGGTTCAAGAGCTGCGATCAGGGCAGGGAGCGCTTTCAGGGCAGTTCGCTCGACTTCGTGTGGTTCGACGAGGAGCCCCCGCGCGATATCTACGAGGAGTGCCGCATGCGCGTACTCGACCGCCGCGGCGAGATCTTCGGCACCATGACGCCTTTGAAGGGACTGACCTTCGTCTACGAAGAGATCTACCTCAACCGTGCCAACGATCCCGAGGTGTGGTACGAGTTCATGGAGTGGGCGGACAATCCCTTTCTCTCCAAAAAGGAGATCGCCGCGCTCACCGCCGCATTGGACGAAACGACGCTGCAATCCCGCCGCTACGGGCGGTTCGCCGCGCGGGAGGGGCTCGTGTACCCCGAGTTCGACGAGCGCGTTCATGTGATCGAACCCTTTCCCGTGCCGCCCTCGTGGCAGGAGAATATCTCCATCGACCCCGGGCTGAAAAATCCGCTTTCGGCGCATTGGTACGCCGTGGATTTCGACGGCAACGTATACGTCGTGGCGGAGCACTACGCCGCGGGGCAGGATGTGGCGTACCACGCCCGCGCCATCCGCGCGGTGAGCGAAAAGCTTGGATGGAAGCGCGACGGCAAGGGGCGGTATGCGGCGCTCATCGACTCGGCGGCGGGCAGCCGCACGCTCGCCGCCTCCAAATCGGTGGCGGAGCTCTTTTACGAGCAGGGCGTCCTCGCCGATACCCGCGTCGATAAGGATGTGTTCGCGGGCATCGAGCGGGTGAAACTCTACCTCGACAGGAAAAACGGCTTGCCCGATCTGTACATCTTTTCGGGCTGCGTGAACATGATCCGCGAATTCAAGAGCTATTTTTGGGGGAGCGGCGAGAGCCCCGTCAAGCGCGACGATCACGCGATGGACGAGCTCAGGTACTTTCTCATGAGCCGCCCGCGCCCCGCCCGCGAGGAGACGGAAAAGGGGGAGATCGCGCGCGACAAGGAGCGGCGCATCCGCCGCCTCATGGCGGCGCGGAGGGGCGCACGCATACCAAAATAGGCGGCACCATGTCCGCGTTCGGAGGAAAAATCTGAAAAAGGCGCGCCCATGTCCGTGCGGACATGGGTGGGGGAAAGGTATGGAAGAGGAAAAGATACGCGACGCCGTGCTCAAAGTCGCCCTCGGGTTCCGCGTGGAGGAAGTGACGGAGGAGTACGGCGTGGAAAACGGCGAGCTCAGGCTCGTCAAGCGCAAGGAAACACGCAAAGACGTTCCGCCCGACCTGCGGGCGGCAAAGCTCCTCATGGAGGGGACGGACGATTCCGCGCTCACCGACGAGGAGTTGGAGGCGGAAAAACAGCGCCTGCTCGCGCTGCTTGCGGGCGCGCAGAAACGGGAGGTTATATGACGGAGAAAGAGAGGCAAAAAGAGGCGGCGCGGCGCGAGGCGGTCGTGCGCGACGTGACCGCGGATTTCGAGGCGAGGCGCGCCGAACGCAGGGCGCTCGAGCGCGGCTGGCAGCTGAATATGAACTTTCTGAGCGGCGATCAGTACTGCGACGTCGATATGTCCGGCGAGATCGCCGAGGAGGATACCGCCTTTTTCTGGCAGTCGCGCAAGGCGTTCAATCACATCGCGCCCACGGTGGAGAGCCGCCTCGCGCGGCTCGCCAAGGTGCGCCCCGCCCTCGAGGTGCGCGCCTTTTCGGACGCGGACGACGACGTGCGCACGGCGCGGCTGTGCTCGAACATCCTCCGCTCGGTAAAAAACCGCGTCGATCTCGACGGCGTGATCGCCCGCGCGACGCAGTGGTCGGAGGTGTGCGGCACGGCGTTTTATAAGGTAGTGTGGAATTTTTCGGAGGGGAAGGTCATCGGCACGGACGAGACGGGGCATCCCGTCCGCGAGGGGGACGCCGCCGTGGCGGCGCTTTCGCCCTTCGAGGTGTATCCCGATTCCCTCGCCGCCGAAAGCATGGCGGAAGTGAACAGCGTCATCCATGCCAAGGCGGTGCCCGCCTCCGAGATCGCGGAAAAATTCGGGACGGAGATCGCGGGAAGGCGCATTTCGGATTTCGCCTTTCTGCCCTATTCCGCGGCGAGCGGATGGAAACGCCCCGCCGACGGCGGCGAGAGCCCTTCGCTCGAAAACGCCGTCCTGCTCATCGAGCGCTATACCCGCCCGAGCGGGAAATACCCGCGCGGACGGTTGGAGATCGTGGCGGGCGATACGCTGCTCTTCGAGGGCGACCTACCCTACGAGAACGGAGACCGCGGCGAACGGACGCTGCCCTTTATCCGGCAGACGTGCGTTCCGCTCGCGGGGGCGTTTTTCGGCACCTCCGTCGTGGACAGGATGATCCCTTTGCAGCGCGCGTACAACGCCGTAAGGAACCGCAAACACGAATTTCTCAACCGCCTTTCGATGGGGGTGATCGCGGTCGAGGACGGCTCGGTGGACGCCGAAGAGCTGGCGCAGGACGGGCTGTATCCCGGGAAAGTGCTCGTCTACCGTCAGGGGGCGGAAAAACCTGCGTTTTTGGACTGCGGCGCCATCCCGAGCGAGTTCGAAAAGGAGGAAGAGCGCATCGAGAACGAGTTCGTGCTCATCTCGGGCATGAGCGAGGTCTCGCGCAATTCCAAAAATCCCGCCAACGTCACGTCGGCGGCGGGCTTGCAGCTCCTTATCGATCAGGATACCAACCGCATGCAGGTGAGCGTGGAGAGCGTGGAACGGGCGGTGCGGGAGATCGGCAGGCAAGTCCTGCATCTCTACCGTCAGTTCGCGGGCGAAAAGCGCATCCTGCGCATGACGGGCGCGGGCGGGGAATCGGAACTTGTCTCCTTCGGCGCGAGCGACATCTCGGCGGACGACGTCGAGTTCGTCGCGGGGTACGAGCGCACGGCGGCGGACCGCAGGGAGGAGGTGCTCAGGCTCCTCTCGCTCGGGCTGCTGCAGGACGAAGCGGGACGCCTTTCGGGGGAGGTGCGCACCCGCGTGCTAGACGCGCTCGGGTTCGGCTCCTTCGAGAACGCGCGGGATATTTCGCATCTGCACCTCAAAAAGGCGGAGCGGGAAAATATCCTGCTGGCGCAGGCGGACGTGCAGGCGGCGGCGTACGACGATCATAAGCTGCACATTGCCGAACATGTCCGCGCCCTGCTCTCGGGCGGGGAAGAAAATACGGAGGTGCGCGGGCGGATAGAGCGCCACATCGCCGCGCACAAAAACATGGAGGAAGGAAAATGACGGAAGAGGAGAACAAACCGCAGGACCCCGCTTCGGGCGCGCCCGATCTGGGAAAATTCAAGAGCGTGGATGCCCTCGCGCGCGCCTATCGGGAGCTTGAGGCGGAATTTACCCGTCGCAGTCAACGCCTGAAAGCGCTCGAGGAGGCAGCCCGTTCGGGCGAAGCGGCGCCCGAGCCCGTGCCTGCGCAGGCAGAAAAACCCGCGCAGGACAGCGTTTTAGCGGACGGAGAGGCGCTCTATGCCGCCGTATCGCAAAACGAAGCAGTCAAAAAGCGCATCGTAGGAGACTACCTTGCCTCCCTGAACGCCGTTCCGCTGATGGCGGCGGGAGGGGCTCCCGTCCGGGCGCCCGCGCGGCGCATCTCCACCATCGGAGAGGCGGGCGCGTTCGCGCTCGGGTATCTGAAAAATCAAACGTAAAAAAGGAGAATCTCAATGGTAACCACACAGAGCGCCGACAGCGTGCTCAAAAGCTATTATCTCGACGCAGTCACCCGACAGCTCGACCTCACGGCGAACCCTCTGCTCGCCGCGATCGAGCGCACCACGTCCGACGTATGGGGCAAAGACGTGAAAAAGCCCGTCATCTACGGCGTACACGGCGGCGTTTCGGCAGGCAAGGAGGACGGTTCTCTTCCCGCCACGGCGGGGAACGGCTACGCGCAGCTCACCGCCTCGCTCAAAAACCTTTACGGGCAGATCGAGATCACCGATAAGGCGCTGCGCGCCTCGCAGTCCAACGAGGGCGCGTTCGTCGATCTGCTCGATACCGAGCTCACGGGGCTGGTGCGGAGCGCCTCTTTCAACCTCGGCAGGATGCTCTTCGGCGACGGCTCGGGCAAACTTGCCACCGTCTCTTCGGCGGCGGACGGCGTCTACACGATGGATACGGTGCGCAACCTCGCCGTAGGGCAGATCGTCGACATCGTGAATACGGGCGGCACGACGGTCGCCTACGGCCGCACCGTCACGGGCGTGGACAGGGAGAAAAAGACGATCTCGCTCTCGGGCGCGGAGCTCTCCGTTACGGGCGCGTCGCTCTATGTGCAGGGATCGCGCGATCTTGAGCTCACGGGGCTCGGCGCGATCTTTTCCGAGTCCGAAACGCTCTACGGGCTTACGCGCGCGGAGAACGGCTGGCTGAAGCCGCACATCGTCACGCAGGTGGGCGCGCTCACGGAGAACGCCATTCAGAAGGCGATCGACATGGTGGAGGCGAACGGCGGCGGGAGCGTCAATTTTATCGTGTGTTCGTGGGGCGTGCGCCGCGCGCTCTTCGACGTGCTCTCCGGTCAGCGGGCGCTGCAGCCCGTCGAACTTGCGGGCGGGTTCAAGGCGCTCTCCTACAACGGCATCCCCGTCGTGGCGGACAGGTTCTGCCCCGAAGGCACGATGTACCTGCTCAACACCGACGATTTCCGCCTGCATCAGCTGTGCGACTGGCAGTGGCTGGAGGGGGAGAACGGCAGGGTGCTCCATCAGGTCGCTTCCAAGGCATGCTATACGGCTACGCTCGTCAAGTATGCGGAGCTCATGTGCTACCGCCCCTGCGGGCAGGCGATGCTCTCGGGCATCACCGAAAAGTAAGGCGCCGCAAAATACGGTCTGAATACGGCAAAAAGGAGGCAGGAACATGACCGTCAAGGAAGTGCTCGCGATCGCCGCGGGTAATATCGGGCGCGGCGATCTTGAACAGCAGCTCGCCTCGATCACCTCGTCCGACGTACCTTCGGAGGGGGTCGGCGCGCTGCTGCGGAGCTATCACCTCGTGGAGAGCGAAGTCGCGCTCGACTATTTTCCGCTCACCAAAACGGAGCGCGCCTATCCCGTGCTCGGCAGGGTGAACTATACCGTGCTGAGCTCTCCGCCCGTAAACATCATCGACGTGACCGACGAAACCGGAAAGCGGCTCGCGTTTACCGCGCATGCGGCGTACCTCGCCGTGCCCGACGCCGCGGGCGCCGTCGACGTGTACTACGCCTATGCGCCCGCGCGGAGCGGGCTCTTCGAGGAGCTCCCGTTTCCCGCGCGCGTCTCGGGGCAGCTCCTCTCGCTCGGGGTGAGCTCGGAATTTCTGCTCGCCTGCGGGCGGTACGCCGAGGCGGCGGTGTGGGAAGGAAAGTTCCGCGAGGGACTGCGCGCCGCGGGCGTGTTCCGCAGAAGGCTGTGCGCCATCCGCGCGCGGAGGTGGGTATGAACGCGCCGAAATGCAGCCGCCGCGTCCTTCGGTTGGGGGCGGAAATGCTCCGCGAAGGGGGCAGAGTACTCGCATGTACGCTCGGGCATATGCGGCGGGAGGGGAACGCGCTCGTCTGCGCGGAGGGGGAAACCTTCGCGTATGCGCTCTTTTCCGGCACGGCGGATCTCTTCGGCTGCGGCGGGCATCTTGCCGCATACCTGTCCGAAAGCGATACGCTGCGCTATCTCGACCGCCCCGCAACGCACACCGCGCCCACGGAGCTTGCGCGCGTACAGAGCGTGATCGCCGCCGACGGCACGGAATATGTGTACGCCATCGGGTCGGTGGTGCTCGCGCACACGCCCGACGGCGACGACTATACCGCCTGCGGCCCGCTCACGGACGTCGCCGTGGCAGCCTACCGCGAACGCGTGTTCGCCGCCTCGGGGCGCACGGTCAGGTTCGGGAAACTCCTCGATTTCTCGGGCGAGGGTTGGCTTGCGGACGAGGCGGAGCAGGGGCGCGCCTCCTTCGAACTGCATCCCGCGGGCGGGAACATCGTCGATATGCTCCCCGTGCGGGGGAAGCTCTGCTTCTTCCGTGCGTGCGGGATCACGCTCCTCACGGCGTATGCTGACGTCTACAATTTCCGCCTTTCGGATATCGCCTATGACTGCGGGGAGATCGTAAAGGGGAGCGCCGCGCTCTGCTGCGGGAACGCATACTTTTTCACCTCGCGCGGGCTGTGCGTGTTCGACGGCGCCTCGGCGGCGCGGGCGGAGGGCGCGGCGGACGGGGAGATCGACTGCGCGCAGCCTATCCGCGTGAGCGTGCGCGGCAACACGCTGTACGCCGCCGTCACCAAACGGGACGGGGCGGCGGCGCTCTATGCCTACGATCCCTCCGAAAAGTGCGGGCGGTATCTGTTCAACAGCTTCGAAAAACTTTCCGCGGGGGAGGGCGGCTATCTCATGCGCGACGGCGCCGCATATGCGCTCCGCGGGCGGGGGATCCCTGCGGGGAGGGCGTGTACGCTCACGCTCACCGTCTCCCTCGCCGACCTGTACGAGGGCGAAAAGCGGGTGGAGGCGGTCTCCGTCGAGGGAAAGGGGAACTTTTCGGTTTCCGTCGCGGGAGAAAACGGCGCCGCGGCGGCGG
>DBGBVX010000113.1:0-1295 GCA_048370055.1 Candidatus Gallimonas sp.
CGTGTCCTTCGGCTTGTCCGCCGCACCGCTCCCGCTCCACGGCATAAGTGCCGCAAGAAGGGCGGCAACGGTCAGCAATGCAACCGTAAGGGCGACGCGACGGCGAAGCATTGCCCGCCGCCGTCGTTGTGCCTGTATCCGCCGGGGCTTGTGTGCGCGGGCTTTCTGCTCGACTATGTAACCGCAAGGCACTTCGCAAATAAACTTCCCGTCCGCGTCTTGCAGGACGGCAAGCGCTCCGCGCGCCCGATCCGCCGTCATTGTTCCACCTCCGCCGCCGGAAGGGAAAGCCACCATTCCGGATTGTTCCGGAACTGCTCATTCGCGCAAGCGTCGCAATTCTCCGCCGTGCAGGAAGAGCAATAACGCTTCTGAAAAGCCGCGTCCCACGGCGCTTCAATGCAAGGAATGGAACGAAGGAAGCCCGCCAGCGTGGGCTTGTCCTTCGTGATAGCGTCAAACGCTGTTCTTCTGTCGCTCATGGTGAATAGCTCCTTTCCCGCGTCAAAATGCGACGCGTATAATCTGCTTGCGGTCTGCTGTGCGATCAAGCGGGAAAAGCCCCCACGTCCCGTCGTCCCGCTTCTTGCAGTTTTCGGGGATATGTCCGCGAAAACTGCCTTGCGTACCCAGCACGTTTCCGGAAGTCGTTACAATCCGGAATGCGCCCGAAACGCTGTCTTGAACCCACTTCGCCGCAACGCGCGTTCCGTCAAAAAGGCGAACGGCGCAAACGCTGTATAACTGCGTGTCGGTTTCGCTGTGGCGGAAAAGCGCTTTGAATGCGTTTTCGGCGTGAACCTCGACTTTTCCGGAAAGCTCGTAATCTCTGAAATAGCTATCGAAGATCACATACTGAACGCGCGCGTCCCACGTTGCGCATTTCATCGGAAGCGGAAGCGCTCTGTATTCTTCCGCCGTCATTGCAGGATAGAAGCCCCGCTTTCCCTCGAAGCGCGCGTCGCCCGCTTCCGGCAAGAACCCCGCGTAAAGCTCGTTGTTAAACTGTGTCATATTGAATAGCTCCTTTCGTATTTCAGCAATTCGCGCCGCGTCGGTTTCCTCTGCGCCGGAAATTCTCTTGCACCGTCGCTTGTGCAAGATCGGCGCTGTACTTCGGGCGGGCGTAGCCGTCAAACTCTCCCGTATAGCCACGCTTCAACTCTTCGTAGATAGCGGCGGCGCTCCTTTTCAGACGGGCGGCAATGTCAACAACGCGTTCACCCTCTGCATACATTCTTTCGATCTCGCGGCGCTGTTCCAGCGTCAAATAACTGTATCCGTTCAATGTTTTA
>DBGBVX010000114.1:0-6225 GCA_048370055.1 Candidatus Gallimonas sp.
GAGTCTACTTTCGTACCGTATTCCGGGAATATGTGGGATATTAACACGGTACGCTCCGCCGTGGACGCTTTCGCCCGCCGAGCCTCGACCGCACAGCCGCGCCACGTCCGGCAGTCGGCAGAGACGACGGTCGCGGTAAACGACTATATCGACCGCATTTTGCAGTTCCGGCCTAATCCGTACATGACGGCGGCGGACTTCTATTACAAGCTCGCCGCGCAGTACAAGGTATATAACAACGCGATAGCGTACCCGGTTTTCGATGAAACAGGCCGTTTGACGGCGGTCTACCCTATCAACGCACAGTATTTCGAGCTCCTCGAGTACATGGGTACGCTCTATTGCCGGTTTACCTTTGCGACGGGTGCAACGTACATTTGCGAATATTCCCGGATTATCCACGTCCGGCGGCATTTCCTCGAGCACGATGTTTTCGGCGACGGAAACAAGCCGCTCGATACCGCGCTCAAGACGGCGAACACGCTCAATCAGAGCATGAGCAAGTTTGCCGAGCTCGTCGCGGTTATCCGGGGTATTTTGAAAGTCTCGAACGCCGTCAAGACGGAGGACTTAAACCGCCGCAGAGACGACTTTATCCGGGACAACCTCCGTATGGAGAACAACGGAGCGGGCGTTATCGTCACGGACGCGAAATACGACTATACGCCTATCACAGACAAGACGACTCCTATCCCGGCGACACAACTCGCATACGTCAAAGAGGAGATTTACGACTATCTCGGCGTGTCGAAAGAAATCGTCGAGAATACCGCGACTCCGCAACAGGAACAGGCTTTTTATAGCGGCGAAATCGCCCCGTTTTTCCGCCGTCTCTCGCAAGCGTTCTCGAATGTGCTCTTTACCGAGCGGGAGTTCGGGTACGGAAACCGTATCGTCTTTTCCGCGAACTCCGTCCAGTTTGCGACGCTCCCGGAAAAGGTCACGGCGGCAAAGTTCTTGACGGAAATCGGCGCGGCGACGCTCGACCAAATCTTGACTATGTTCGATATGCCGACCATCGGCGGCGAGGAGGGCGCGCGCCGCGTCCAAACGCTGAACATGGTAAACGCAAAGCTCGCAGACAAATACCAGACCGGCGGAAATACGCCGCCGGACGACACTACGCCGCCCGGGGAGCCAACCGGCGGGAAAGAGGAGGGTTAGGCTATGGCTATCAAACAGGGGCGCGAGTATCGCGCTTTGCAGGACTTTAGCCTCGTTCCGAGGGACGAGGGCTCGAAAGAATACCGGGTACGCGGTACGGCTATCGTATTCAATTCGCCTACGGTGCTATGGGAGTGCGACGGCGTGGAATACAAGGAAATTATCGACCGTCACGCTTTCGACGAGTGCGATATGTCCGACGTGATTTTCAACTACAACCACGGCGGAAAGGTCGTCGCTCGCCTCCGAAACAAAACGCTCGCGCTCAACATCGACGAGCGCGGCGTAAACATCGACGCAGACCTCGGCGGAACAACTGCCGGGCGCGAGCTTTACGAGGAAATCGACGGCGGGTACGTCGATAAAATGTCCTTTTCTTTCACGGTGCGCGAGGCATCCTATGACTCCGTTACCCATACCCGCACTATCACAAAGGTCAAAAAGCTATACGACGTGTCGGCGGTGGACATTCCCGCCTATAATGACACGTCTATTTCGGCTCGGAGCTTTTTCGAGGAGGAGCACTCGAGGGAGCTTGCGGCTTTGGAGCAAGCCCGGAGGCGGAAGAAACTCGTAGCTTTGACATACTAACCGACCACACAACAACTATCATTTTTGGAGGTAAATTATGAACATCGAAAAGAGACGCGCAGAAATCGCCGCCCGCAAAGCTGAAATCCGTAAGCTCATTGAGGGCGACAGCGAGAACAAGCTCAACATGGACGACCTCGAGAAAGAGCTCCGCGAGCTCAACGAGGAGGACGAGAAGCTCGAAAAGAGACAGGCTATCGAGCGTATGCTCAACGGCGGCGCGGCTCCGGCCTCTCCCGCCGGCCTCTCTAATCCCGTCGCTCGCTCCGCAAATCAGCCCGCGCCGGAGAGCACCGAAAAGCTCTATCGCTCCGCATGGCTCAAGACCTTGCAGGGTAAGCCGCTGACCGACGACGAAAAGCGCGCATACTCCACGGCGGCAAACTCCGGCCTCCCCATTATCCCGGAGACGACCGCAAATCAGATCATCAAGAAAATGTACGAGGTCGCGCCGATTTTGCAGAGATGCAAGATTTTCCACGTCCCCGGCAATTTCAAGTTCGCTATCGAGGGTACGAACGACGAGGCCGCGCTCCACACCGAAAACGCCGCCATTACCGCCGCGAGCGACTCCCTCGGCTCCGTCTCTCTGACCGGCTACGAAATCGTGAAGCTCGTCAAAGCCTCCCGTGCTTGCTCCGAGATGGCGCTTTCCGCGTTCGAGAGCTATATCGTCGAGGTTATCGCCGAGGCCGTCGCCCGCCGCATTGAAAAGTACATTTTCACCGGCACGGGTACAAATCAGCCCGGCGGCGTTAAGACTGCCGGTAAGGGCGCGAGCGGCGCGTACACCGACGGCACAGACCAGATTACCGTAGGTAAGACGGCCTCTCTCACCGAGGAGAACGTTATCGCGCTCTACGGCTTGCTCGGCGACGGTTACGAGCGTAACGCCGTTTGGTGCATGAACAAGGCGACATTCTTCTCCGACTTCTTCCCGCTGATGAACAAGAGCAAGAACAACGTTATCGAGTTCGCAAACGGCAAGTATTACATCATGGGCGCGGAGGTCTACTTTACCGGCTCTCTCGCCGCACATGAGGCGTATCTCGGCGACTTCTCCTATATCATCGGCAACTATTCGCAGGATATTACCGTCGTCCGCTCCGAGCACTCCGGCCTTGCTACGAACAGCATCGACTATCTCGGCGCTTGCGTGTTCGACTCCAAGCCGGTCGCGGGCTTTGGTGCTTTCGTGCATCTCGCAAAGGCGGCGGCTTAATAGGAGGGCTCGAGTATGGCAGTCGGTGACGAATATCTCGCCTCCGTCCGCCATAGCGTGAGACTTTCCTCCACCGTCCACGACGGGGAATTGACCGACCTCATTAACGCCGCTCGAGCCGACCTTGTGCTCGGCGGCGTTCTTGAGGCAAAAGCGAACGACGAAACCGACCCGCTTATCAAAAAGGCGGTGACGACCTACGTCAAGGCGGAGTTTGGGCTCGACAACGAGGACGCGGACAGGCTCCGCGCCTCGTATAAAGAGCAGAGAAACGGCCTCTCGCTATCGGACTCCTATATCGCGGCGGAGGGGGGATAGCTCATGTACTGGCGCGACGTTGTGACGCTCAAAGCCGTTACGGAGGGGCGCGACGCGGACGGTTTTCCGAAAGAGACAATCACGGAGACGACCGTTTTCGCCGACGTGTCCTCTACCAAGCGGAGCGAGTTCTACGCCGCCCGACAAGCGGGTATCTCGCTCGCGCTGACGGTAAAGCTCCGCGCCGCTGACTATGACGGTCAAGAGCGGCTCTCCTATGAGGGCAAAGAGTACAAGGTCGAGCGCGCATACACGGAGGCGCGGGAATACTACGAGCTTAATTGCTCCGAGTTTAGGGAGGCGAGCGAATGAACGTAAACGCTCTTTTAGTGGGTACGCTCGATAGTCTCCTCCCTACCGCTGACAGCGTGTATAAGGGAGCGGCGACCGAGTATATCGTTTTCAACTATACCGAGCTCCCGGCGGACTTCGCAGACGACGACGCGGCACATTACCGCTATCTCGTGCAAGTCCACCTATACGCGCCGCTCGAGAAGAATACCCGCACATACCGGCGGGAAATCTCTCGGCGGCTCGTGGCGGCGGGCTTTACCCGCCCGACGGTGACTCCGGCCTCCGATAAAAACGGACAGCATTACGCCTTTGAGTGCGAAATCGCGGGAGGCGTTGACGATGGCTAATCTATCCACGAGCGGGCTCGAGGAGCTTATCGGCGGTTTTGACGCTATCGCAGAAATCCCTGACGAGGTAGTGCTCGAAATGCTCGTCGCGGAGGCAGAAGTTATCGCCCCGGCGCAGGAGGCCGAGGCGCGCGCTATGCTCTCGGGCAAGTACAGCACCGGCGAGACGGCGCAAAGCATTTCCTACGACAAAAAGCTCAAGAAAACATCGGACGGACGAGCTATCTACGTTTACCCGAAAGGCACTCGGCGACACGGCAACAAGCGCCGCGCCGCCGAGGTCGCTTTTGTGGACGAGTTCGGTAAACAGGGACAGCCCGTCCGCCCATTCATCCAAACAGCAAACGAGAAAGCGGCAGACCCGGCAACCGACGCGGCGGCTCGGGTGTACGACGGCTTTCTCAAATCGAAAAACTTTTAGGAGGTTTTATTATGGCACAGTTTGGCGCAAAGCGACCTATCTTCGCCCCGACGAAAACCACGCCGGACAATGCGCTCCCGACCTACGACTACGAGAAAGTCGTAACCGTGGGTAAGCTCGTTAAGGCCGACCTCACCGTTACGAACGCCTCCGGCGAGCTCTACGCCGACGACGCGCTCGCCGAAAAGGTCGATATGTTCGCCTCCGGCTCTCTTGCGCTGGAAACGGACGACAAGACGGACGAGGTACACGCCGCTATTCACGGCGCGACCAAGGATACGCAGTCGAGCGAGGTCACGGACTCCGACGGAGACGTAGCTCCTCGCGGTGGCCTTTGCTATTACAAGGTCATTATTCGCGGCGGAGTCCGCTATTTCAAGGGCGTGTTTCATCCGCTTGTCAAGGCTATTCTCGGCAACGACAGCGCGGCGACAAAGGGCTCCTCTATCACGTTCGGCACGAGCGCGACGACCTTTACCGTGTTCCGTTGCAACTCTGGCGCATGGCGCATCACGAAAGAGTTCACGACGGAAAGCGAGTGTATCGCGTGGTGCGATACCAAGCTCGGCAAAGTGGGAGGCTAATATCAGCACGGACGGGAGGCGAGCGAGAACGGCTCGCCTCCCGCTTTGGTAATTGGAGGGTAAAGGCATGAAAACGGCAAAAGTGACGCTCGCGGACGCGACGTATTACCTCGCATTTGACGGCGAGGCTATGTTTACACTCCGGGACGATTTCGGCGGGACACAACTCGCACTCGAGGCAATAGAGCAGGATACCCGCGAGAGCTTCGCGGCGACGTGTGCTATCGCGGCGGTACTGGCAGAGCGCGGCGAGCTCCTCCGTCGGCGGCTCGGATACGACCCGGGCGCTATCCCGGAAAAGGACGATTTTCTCCTCATGGTGAGGCCGTTTGAAATCGTGACGCTCAAGCGCGCAATTATGACGGCTATCGAGCTCGGCTATGGTCGAGAGGTAACGAGTCCGGCGGACGACGAAATCGACGAGGGGCTCGCGGAACTTAATCAAAAAAAAACAAGATAAGGCGGGCGGAATACTACCGTATCGCCGTTCTTTGCGGAGTCTCCCCGGCGGAGGCTCTTTTTATGGCTCCCGGAGAGGTTTTCGACCTTTGGGAGCTATACCTATCCGCACACGGTAAGAACAGAGGCGAGGAGGGCGTGTAATGGCAAACCGTGAGATAAAAACGAAAGTCGCTATCGACGGCGAAAAAGAATACAAGGAGTCTCTCAAAAACATCAACTCCGCCCTCGGAACGCTTAAATCGGAATTAAAGCTCGTAGAGAGTCAATACGCGGGACAGGCGAACAGCTACGCGGCTTTGAGCGCGAAAGGCGACGTACTCTCCCGTATGTACGACCAACAGAAAGAAAAGGTCAAGGCGGCGGCGGAACAGCTCGAGAAAGCAAAAAAAGCTCAATCGGACTACGCCGAAAAAGTCTCCTCCGCGCAATCCGAGATTTCGCGTTGCGAGGCCGCTCTCGCCGCGCTCGGCGACGAGACAGGCGACACGACCGAGGAGCAAGCCAAGCTCGCGGCGGAACTCGAAAAGGCAAAGGGCGAGCTCTCCGCCGCTGAAAAAGGATACGAGTCTACGACTCGCTCCGTCAATTCCTATCAAACACAGGTAAATAACGCCGAGGCGGAGCTTAACAAGCTCGGCTCGGAACTCGATAAAAACGCCTCCTATATGGACGAGGCCGCGAAATCCTCCGACGGGTGCGCCGAGTCTATCGACGAATACGGGAAAGAGGTCAAAAAGGCCGGAGAGGACTCCGAGGAGGCCGGGAAGAAGTTCGACAAGGTAAAGACCGCCGCGACCGCACTCGGAACAGCGGCGGCGGCGG
>DBGBVX010000115.1:0-20078 GCA_048370055.1 Candidatus Gallimonas sp.
CAAGGGTGAGTCCTGCAACACTAAAAAAGAATCTGGCGCTTTTAAACGCCAGACCCAAGAAGGTTTTACATTACCATACACCACAAGATTTGTTTGATCAAAATCTTTCTAACTGTTGCACTTAAGTTGACAATTCACCGCCATGACGCCGCAGGCGGCGCACAAGGGAAGGTGGTCAGCTTCGGATGCTGCGGCAGCTTCCCGTAAGATTGACGGACGCCTCCACCGTGATGATCTCCTGCGGTTCGTCTTCCCGTTCGATGAGGCGCATGAGCTTTTCCGCGAGCGCCCCGCCGATGCCGACGACATCCTGCTTTACGGAAGTCAGTTTGGGGCTGCAGATCTCGGAAAAAACAATGCCGTCGAACGCCGCCACGGAGACATCCTGCGGAATGGAAAGTTTGAGTTCGCGCAGCGCGTTCAGCCCGCCCATCGCCGAAAAATCGTCGGGATAGACGATCGCCGTCGGATTGAGCGCGGGATAGAGCTTGCGCGTAAGTTTTTCCGCATAGTCGGGATCGGAATAGACAGCCACCTCGTGCGGGATGGGCGCAATGCCCGCCTCCGAAAAGGCGTCGTAATATCCCCTTTTGCGTTCGTCCGTAACAAAGTTATCTTCGCCCGTAAAGAAGAGGATGCGCTCGTGCCCCATGCGGATGAGCGTGGAAACGAGAAGTTTCGTTTTCTCATAGTTGTCGCTCATGACGCCCGAGATCTGCATGCCGAGATAGTCGAACCCCACGCACGGGATATCGCTGTTCATCAGCCGCTGAACGAGCTCGCCGCGGTAATCGCCGAAGATGAGCACGCCGTCGAGTTGGCGGACGTGGCAATGGCGCACAAACGCCTCCGCCCCCTCGCCCTCGCCCTTTGCAAGCAGCGTAAGATCGTATTTGTTGCGTTCCATGACGCGCTTGAACTCGTTCAGGATATTGATGAACAGATATTGCGAGAGATCGAGGCTGTCGCGCAAATAGAAGAGCACGCCGACGTTATAGGAATGTTTCGCCTTCAGCGCGCGCGCGTTTGCATTGGGCGTATAGCCCATCTCCTTTGCGACCTGAGCGATCTTCTTTTTCGTTTCGGGGTTGACCCCGTAGTAATTATTCAGCGCTTTTGAGACGGTGCCCGCGGCGTAGCCGCTTTTCTGCGCGATGTCATATATCGTGACCATAGTTAAAATATACCAAATTTTTAAATAATTGTCAAGATTTTTCGGAAAACGATTTCGATATCGCTCCGCGCCCGATCGGCGGCGGAGCGCCGCGCCTGCAAACGAAAAATTACAGGCGCGGGAGCGTTATACGCCGAACAGTGAAATACCGTAGATGGAATAGCCGTAGGAAGTCGTGCGCTCGGTGCAGACGATCCTGATACGCTTGACGGACATGATCTCGCTCGGAGAGAATGTATCGGTCCGCGCGCCAAGCGTGTAATTTCCGTCGAAAACGCGCACCCATTCGCCGTTATCGGAGGAAGAGAAGTACACCTGATACTTTGCAGCCGACGCCGCCTCCCACACGATCTGCATCTGATAGATCTCCGCGGTTTCGGAAAGCGTGATCTCGAGCCACTGCTCCCCTGCGCCGTGCACCGATTCCCATCGCGTTGCGGCATTGTCGCCATCCAACACGTTTTCCGCCGCGTTCGCACCGTTTTCCGACGAAGCGGAAGCCGACGCGCCGTCTAGCGGAACGGAGCGGAGCGCGATATACGCATACCCGATGCCGCTCAGAACGCCGCTTTGCGCGCGCACTTCGACGGTGTGCTTGAACGTGAGCGTGACGGGCTCAGAGACATACCCCTGCGCCGACTTTTCGAGCGCGATCTCCGTGCCGTCCACGAACAGCTTTGCCCCTTCCAACGAGCCGCTGATGACGACCCGCGCATAGTCCTGCCGCGTGCCGAAGGCGACGCGGTAAACCGCCGAACCGTCCGCAAAGACCGCGTTTCCGTTCTGCGCCGTAACGCCGTCCGCCGCCGCAAAATCGTCGGGCGCGATCTCCGATACGTCGAAATACTGCTCCGTTTGCGCCGTCTGCTCCGTGGGATCGACGGAAGTCAGCGTGCGCGCGGGGATGACGGCGCTGCCCACGGCACCCGCTTCGTTGCGGAAAGAGATGGTCACGGGGCTGTCCGTCGGGTTCCAACAGATCGCCGTATATGCGCCGTCCTTTTCGTACACCGTCGCGGACATGCCGCCCGTCGCCCAGATCTCCGTGGTGCGGTGCCCGAGCGATTTCATCGCGTACATGATGTGATACACGTTGAACTGCTCGTTGTCGTTGCCGACGGAGGGAAGGCTCTCATACCATTCGATCGCCGCGTCGGCGTCGTACATCGCCGTCATGGGAATAAAGACGTGCTGCCATGCGTGAATGGTGCTGTTCGCCTCATCCAATCCCCAATTCGCCTGCTCCTTTTTCATGCTTTCGAGCACGCCTTCCAAGCTCGCCCGCTCCGCGTCGGTGAGCGCGTAGCCGGAGAGATACTCCCCGCCCGGCACCATGTGGATGCCGTACACATAGAGCGGTTCGCCGTTGAAGAAGGTCCCGAAGAAGTTGCTCGCGCCGTAGAGCTGACCGAGCGCCCCGAAGGGATAGTCCTCGCTGAAGCTGTCGCCGTCGTAGTTGAACCAATACTGTTTGATGGCGGCGAGCTCGGTGGTAAAGCCGTAAATCGCCGTTTCCTTGATCTCTTCGTTCCCGACGGCCATCGCGTAAAGGTAAGCCCCCACCCAGCTGTTGAGCGCCTCGCCCGCGGATTCCTGATTGTTTCCGCCGTCGTTATCGGCGTAGCCGCCCGCCCAGCTGTGCCCCGCGAACACATCGTAATTGCGCATGTAGGGGAAGAGTTCGTCCTCGTGCGAGGGGTTCATGTAGTCGCGGATGAGAAGCTCGATGAAATCGCCGTGCCGTTCGGCAAAATCGGGGCGGTAGGCGCACAGAACGCCCGCCGCGAGCGTGAAGTACCCGTATGTGAAGTGGTGATCGGCAAGGTTCACGTTCGCGCCGAACTCGCTGTTCTTGTAGTACAGGGTACCCCACTCCTTATCGTAATAGAAATACGCGTCGTTTGGCTCGTTGCCGGGCGTATAGGTGAACCAATCCTCGAGGACGTACGCGATCTTATCGAGGAACCCGTCGCGCATATCCGTTGCGCCGAGCTGATCGGCGGCGAGCGCCGCAAGCGCCATGGGGTGCAGGTTTTTGCCCTGCCAATAGGGATCGCCGCTGATCAGATTGCAGTCTGCGGGCGCTTTCTCCCCGCCCATGTTCGAGTACAGCGCCAAAAGCTGCGCATAGAGCGTCGCCGCGGAGTACCCGTCCGCCGTCGGTTCGACGAACTGCGGCACGATCCCGTAGAAGGTATCCTCCGTGCGGTACGCATTGCCGACATGCGCGCGCATATCTCCGCGCACCGTGCTGTAAACGTACCCTTGCGCGAGGTCTTCCGCCGATTTCTTGTACTGATGCGGCAGGAATGCGGTGTACGCCTCGTCTGACCAACCTTCGCGCACCGCAAAGGTGCGCACCATGTACGAGGTGCTGACGACGGAAGTCTCGCCGTCGAAATCATACGGGCAGAGCGTATCCACCACAAAGGCATAGCCGTGCGCATGCAGGAGCGCCGCCTCTCCGAGGTCGGGCGCGCCGTGCGGCTCCGCCTGCTGCGCCCCGTTTGCCGTGACCTCGTTCACCGTGCTCATGGCGCCGACGGAGAGATAGTTCCCCGACGTCATATTCACGGATATCACGCCGCCCTTGCGCGTGAACACGGTGTTTTCGGGCACGGAGACGACGTAGAAGCGTTCTTCATAGGTCGCGTTGCCGCTCGTCTCCCTGCCGTCCTCGTAACCGCTGTGCGTGCGCACGCACACGATCAGGCTGTCCCCCGTATAGGGCGTTCCGTCCGTGAGGACGCGCGTTCCGTCGAGCGCATATGCGGCTACGAAATTTTCCGCGGAAAGCTGCGCCTTCTGCGGTTCGGCGAACAGGCAGTAGGCGTACAGCGCGCCCTGCGAAAGATACACGGTGAGGTCGTCCACGCCCTCTTTTTCGTACATGACCGCCCGCACGGCATAATCGGAATAGCCCGTTACGCGCACCTTGCTCGAAGCGGATACGCCCGCGTAGCCGACGGCGATATCCCGCGCGTTCGTGTCGATCGTCTGCCTGCCGTTCCCGGGGTTGCTCCCCGAGAAGTACCCCGCGCCCGGATTGGTGAGCCACAGTCCGCTCTCCGTGAACGTTGCCGTGAGGGGATTGAGGTACATGGTATGCCCCTTGTCGTTGATGAGCAGAGACTGCCACCAATCGTTGCTCGGCACGGGCTTGCCGCGGAGAGAATCGTCAAGATTGGCGATGAGCTTCGCCGTGGGGAAGGTGATGTCGTCCGTCACATAGCTGCCGTTTTCCGTCTCCACAACGGTGAGCGACGGGAAGGCAAGCGTGGTATCGTACTCCACCCTGCTCTCGTTCGGATACTGCGAGTTCACGACGATGCCTTCCAACATGAACCGCTCGGCGTTGGCGCCTTCCGCGCCCGCGTTCTGATAATCGACGACGCGGAGATAGCGCGCCTGCCCGAAATAATAGACGCTCTGCAATTCGCTGTCGCCGTGCGTCTGACGGAAAACCGTCGTCCAATTCTCGCCGTCGGAACTTGCCTGCAAGTCGTAATACTTGCCTTTCCTGCCGTCGTCGCCCCTCCAATACAGATCGACGCGCCCGATATCTTTTACCGCGCCGAGGTCGATCGTCTGAGGGACTTCGGCATGCGCCGAGGTCCAACAGGTGGAATAATTATCGTTTTTCACCGCATTGGAGGCGGGGTAGCCCTCCTGCTCGGAGGACGCCGTCACCGTAAAGGAAGCGGGATCAAGCGTATCGTCCTGCAGACGGAAGGCGATATAGTTGATGCGGTACGCCGTGGAGTAGAAGCGGCGGCTGTGCATGTTCACGCGCACATAGCGCGCCGCGACCGTCTGCGCCGCGCCGTCCACATATACCGCGCCGTTGTTGATCGTAAACGCCGTCCACGCGCGGCCATCGGAGGAAAAATCAAGGTCGTAAGAGACGGGCGAGAGCCAGTTGTTCCACGAAAGCTCCATGCCGTCGAACGATTTTACCCCACCCATGTCCACGGTGAGGGTCTGTTCGTCGGCGATCGCCCAATCGGGGCTCCCCTCCTTGCGGGCGTCGAAGAGAACGGGATACTCTTCGTACGGGATCACCGTTCCCTTCTTCCCGAACACCTGCACTTCATAGAGCGAATAGCCGTAGGCGGGCATGGCGCGCTCCTGCATGAGGATACGCACATAGCGCGCCGTTCCCGCAAGATCCGACGAATAGACGGGATAGGCGCCCTCGACCGTCCAATTTTCTCCCGCCGAGACGGACGCCTCGGTGACGAACGCGTCGCCGTCGTCGGAAAACTGCACTTCAAACTTCGTCGCGTACGCCGCCTCCCAATAGAGGGCGACGCCCTCGATGGGGACCGACGCGCCGAGATCGACGGTGAGCGCGATCCCGTCCGTCCCCCATTCGCTCTCCCAACGGGTGGAGGTATCGCCGTCCGCCGCCGCGGCGGCGGAACTGCCCGCGCGCGTCTTCTCCGCCGTGACGGCTGTCCCGCGCGCGATGTTGTACGCTTCGCTGCTCTCGTAGAGATAGACGGGCTCCTCTTGCCCGAGGAGCTGATTTTCGGTGACGGTCACTCTGCGCTTTGCCGTCGCCGTCTTGCCGCCGTCCGTGACCGAATAGGTGAGCGTGTACTCCCCCGGGCGGGAGAAGTCGACGTCGCCCGAGACGGTGAGCGAACTGCTGATATCCCTGCCGTCCGCCGCCGTTGCCGTGATCCCATCGAAATAGTCGAGCGTGCGCCCTGCGCGGACGGCGACATCCTGCACGCCCCCGATCTTGGGGGCTTCGGGATTTGACGGCTCGGAGGGTTCGGAGGGTCCGGAAGGCTCGGAAGGTCCCGTCGGGACGGACGGTTCCGGACCCTCGTTGGACCCGCACGCGGAGAACACGGGCGTTAAAAACATGCAAAGCGCCAAGGCAAGCGCGCCGAATCGTTTGAATGATCTCATAGTTCCCCTTCTGAAATTTGGTGTTTTATAGCGTATTTCCGAACGGCAGCGCCGTTCGGAAATACGACTTGGGTGTGGCACTTATACGTTGGATCAATTATGCCTCTTCCTCGGTCGAAGGAGCAGTATAGGTGAACGTCTCGGACACGCCCGACGAGGTGTTGTAGATCACGCTGTCTTCGACTGCGACGGCAACCGTATACCAAGTATATCCTGCCGTTCTGTAATCTACAGTATCCTCTACGCCCATAGCAGCAAGATAAGTATTCAGCGCCGCATTGAAGGCGTCGGCAGTCATCCAACCGTTGGCAACTGTATCGCAGGAGCCGAGTTCAATAAAGGAATCCTCGGATTTATAGCACAGCTTGAGAGCCCCGCTTGCAAACTCTGATCCAATCAGATAAAGAACATAGTTCGTTTCATCGGTATCTCCCGCATAGAAGTGGATCTCTACATATTCAATATCGCCATTGGTGAAGATCGTTCCGTTTTCGAGAGTCGTCTCTCCGCGGACGAAGAGAACAAAATTATCATCTTGGAAAGACATCTGCGCCTGCGTAGGAACAGCCGTTGCCGCGGGAGCAGGGAAAAACAGTGCTTCTGCATTGAAATCGCATTGGAACAGATAGGACTCACTGTTCTCGCTATCGATGATATAGCGGCTTGTCAAATACCAATTCCGATCCAAACGAAGCGGCTGACCATTGACCGTGTAATGGGTAAGCAGGAATGTTGCAAAGTCAGATTTGCTGCAATAAGCGTCTGTATAGAGGTTCGTCAGGACAAGCTTTGCAGCCGTATCCGTGCCGATCTCATCAAAGTTTTTATAGACGACTGCCCTCTGCTCTCCGCCTATCGTTTCGATTACGATATAAGCATATTGTACATTGATCTGTTCGTCACCGGAGAGCTGATACAATTTGATCTCCGCATGCGTTGCATCCTGATTCACGATCAGCTCCGCCCCGCCATCGCGCAAGAACTCAAAGTCCGTGCCGGCGGCGTTGAGTCTGATTGCCATCGTATCCGGAAGAGTAAGCAAATCCTTATCAAGCGTAACGTTCTTCTGCTCATCGCCGAGGGAGACCTCAATGCTCTCGGCGCTCGGGAACATTGTTTTCATCGTTTCGTTTGCAGCACTCGTCCAAGCGAAAGATATACGAATCGTGATTCCGTTGTATGTAGGTACTTCAACGTCGCCGTTGTCCGTGAAATATTTATAGGACCACGCAGCGATCATTTCACTTAAATTGTATCCGCGGAAGGTTAAGGGCGCCTGATCGACAAACACCGCTTTGTCCGCTCCCGACTCGAAAACTTCAATTTTTACGCAGAGATACTCCGCTGCGTTGCTCTCCGTGATCGTATTCTCTCCGAGCACAGAATTGATGACCGTGTACAACTCATTGACTCTCCCGGGCGTAAACAGATTGAACACGCCTTCGGCATCGACTGCATTTTCCAAGATATCGTTCGGAAGCGAATAGTACTTATCGGCTTCGGTAAGGTTAAGTGTGATTATTTCGCTGAGCTGTCTTACATCGATTGCGCTGAATGCACCACTCTCTTTTTCCTGCCCGTAAACAACAAGACGAACCTGCACATCCTTCGCACCGATCAAATCGGGGCAGTGGTTGGCAAGAAGGCGATAAAACTCTTCCTGCGTCATGGAAGTACCCGTCAATTCGATCTTCGATGCGATCGCCTTAGCCTTATAGGTAATAAACGTATCGCCGGAAGCGACATTCTGCGCATCATACACATCCAAATAGAATGTGACGTTGCTTGCATTGGCATCAGTATAGAATCTGAAATTGCCGTTTTCATCCTGTGCGGGATAGGGAGCCTCTGCCGCGAAATAGATTGCGCCCTGCGACCACCCCGTAAACGTTTTTTCCACCGTCTCTTCGCCTGCAACGGTATAGCTATAAGCGGTAATCGTATTGTAGACATCCGCATCAATGATTTGCGCGGCATAGAATCCGGTTTCACCGTCGTAAACGAATGTAGCTTCTGAAGTCGTTGTGGTTGTATCAGAATCGGCTTCGTTCTTGGTCGTGAGCGAGACGGAAACTGCGGGGGCTTCGATCTCGATCGCTTTTCCTTGGAAATTGAAGTACTGACGAAGTATCGTGATCGTTAAATGAGCTCCCGACGCCGAATATGCTTCATGCGCCACCGTTTTATCGGCAACGGGCGTAACAAGCATGGTTGCCGCCGCTGCGTCAAGCGCTGTGGAGAGCGTATCGTCGAACACGCTTTGCGCATATTCCCCGAGCGCTTCTACGCGCTCTGCGAGCACTAACAGCGCATCGTAATTTTCCTGCGAAGGATCGGTTTTCTCATCAAGAGCGGTTCTGATATCGCCCTCCAGTTCGTCGACTACGTCTTCGATCGCCGTCTTTGCGTTGCCGAGCGCGGTATCGATCAGCGCTTTTAGTGCAACGATATCTTCGTCGTCCTTGATGTACTGCGCAAAGGCATTGTATGTATCGAGCGCCGCGTTCGCAGCTACGATGACGCCTTCGTTATCCTCTCCCGCATCGGTGACAGCCTGATATTTTTCCTGCAAAGCCGCCAAAGCCTGCGCGATCGCATACGCCTGCTGCTTGCCTTCGAGCGCCGTTTTTGCCTCGCCTGCGAACGTCTTCGCCTCGTCGGAGAGATCGGTATAAGCCGCCTCCGCCGCCGCAAGGCTCGCCTCCGCGCCGTCGTCGTTTACGTCGATGGCGTTGACCATCGCCACGAACGCCTGCGCCGCCTTCTTTGCCGCGAGCGTTGCGTTTTCAACCTCGACGAGCGCCTTCGCCTCGGCGGAAAGATCGGTATACGCCGCCTCCGCCTCCGCGATCTTTTCCGCTGCGTCCGCCGCGTTCACGTCGATCGCATTGACCTTCGTTACGAACGCGTCCGCTTCGGCTTTGACCTGCTGATATGCGTTATAATCGGCGTGCTTTTGATCGAGCGCCGCCTTCGCGTCGGCAGCCATCTTCTGCGCCTCGTCTGTGAGCGCTTCGTAAGCCGCCACTGCCGCGGCAATCTTATCGCCCGCGCCATCCGCCTTGACGTCGCCGATCGCCTCGACCTGCGCGATGAACTTATCCGCCGCCTCTCTGTCCTGAACGTACTGATCGTACTCGGCGCGCTTGGCGACGAGCGTATCGTTCGCCGCCTTGACGGCTTCTTGCATTTCGGGGGTGAGCGCCTTATATGCAGCCTCCGCCGCCTCGATCTTCTCGCCCGCGCCGTCCGCCTTGACGTCGCCGATCTCGTTGACCTGCGCGATGAACGCGACCGCCGCCTTCTTTGCCACGAGCGTGGCGTTCTCCGCCGTAACGAGCGCCTTCGCCTCGTCGGAGAGCGCGGTATACGCCGCCTCCGCCGCCGCGATCTTCTCGCCTGCGTCCGTTGCGGTCACATCGCCCAAGCCGTTGACAAGCGCGATGAACGCGACCGCCGCCTTCTTTGCCGCGAGCGTGGCGTTCTCCGCCGTAACGAGCGCTTTCGCCTCGTCGGAAAGCGCGGTATACGCCGCCTCCGCCGCCGCGATCTTCTCATTGGCGTCGGAAGCGCGGACATCGATCGCGTTGACCTGTGCGACGAAGCCGTCCACTTCCTCTTTGACGTCCATGTATGCGTCATAGTCGGCGCACTTCTGATCGAGCGCCGCCTTTGCGTCGGCAGCCATCGCCTTCGCCTCGTCGGAGAGCGCTTCGTAAGCCGCCACTGCCGCGGCGATCTTATCGCCCGCACCGTCCGCCTTGACGTCGCCGATCGCCTCGACCTGCGCGATGAACTTATCCGCCGCCTCTCTGTCGGGATCGGTGACGGGCGCGGGCGTATAGGTGTACGTGACGGAATCCGACCACGCGCTCTCGTTCATGCTTTCCGTTGCGCTGACCTTGACGGCGACGCTGTTTTCGCCCTCTTCGAGGTAGATGACCGCCGTATCGGACAGCAGGTCGAGCGACGTTGCCGTGACGGCAAGTTCATCGTCGTTGATTTTAACGACGTATCCGTTCTCCGCACCCTCGACGGCGCTCCACGAGACGACAGCCCCGCTGAGCGAAACGCTCTCGGGCGCGCTGAACGTCTCCTTCTCTCCGCCGCACGCAGCAAATACTGCAAGCCCCATGGTGAGCGCCAATGCAGACGCTGCGGCAGCAATCGATTTCCGCTTCATAATTTTCCCTCCTCTCTTATCATTCTCTCCGCCTGCACGGAGCGATCATCCCTTATTGATTGTCGGATTGTGCGTTTTTTTCGTCAATGAGCGCGCTGTACCATCTGCCGCTCTGCTTGATAATGCGCTTCTGCGTTCTGTAATCGACGTACAGAAGCCCGAACCTATCCTTATAGCCCGCCGCCCATTCGAGATTATCCATCAGGCTCCAATAGCAGTATCCGCGGCAGTCGAGCCCGTCCTCGATGGCGCGGGAGAGCGCCGCAAGATAGCGCTTCAAATAGTCGATACGGTCGTAATCGCGCACCTCGCCTTCGAGCGTGACGATATCGTTGAGCGCGATGCCGTTCTCCGTGATGATGAGCGGCACTTTGAGCACTTTTTTGAAGTACATGAGCATCTCGTAGAAGCCGTCTTCGGTAATAAACCAATTGTTGTCTGCGCGCTGCACGGGCGGGCAGACCTGACGCACCTCGTCGCGCGGGATGCTCTTATCTTTGGTGACGTAGTTGCAGAAATAGTGATTGATCCCGAGGAAGTCGATGGGCTCGGCAATGAGCTTCATATCCTCTTCCGTCGCGGAGGGCATCTGCCCGTGCGCCTCGAACCACGCCCGCGCATGGACGGGATAGCGCCCGAACACGACGGGCTCGAAATACCATCCCGCCCAAAATTCGTTGACGCGCGCCGCCGCCTCGGCGTCCTCGGGCGTGGCGGGAGCGTTGTACGCATAGTCGAGCGTGATGCCGATGCGCCCGTCGGGGACCATCTTGCGGAAGAGCCGCACCGCGGCGCCGTGGCTTTTGAGCACATGGTGCCCCGCGCGCAGCTTGGCGCGGTAGTCGCCCCTGATGCCGGGCGGGAAAGAGCCCGTAACATAGCCGAAATCGGTAAAGACGAAGGGCTCGTTGAAGGTGATGAAATCCTTTACGCGGTCGCCGTAAGCCTCGAAGAGCACCTTTGCATAGTTTTCAAACCACTGCACGCTCTCGGGATTCAGCCATCCGCCCCTGTCCTGCAGGGCAAGGGGAAGATCCCAATGGTACATGGTGAGCATGGGACGGATCCCCGCGGCAAGAAGTTCATCGATGAGGTCGCTGTAAAACTTCACGCCCGCTTCGTTGACCTTTCCCACGCCGTCGGGAAGAATGCGCGTCCACGCCACGGAAAAGCGGTAGCACTCGAGGTGCAGCTCCTTCATGAGCGCGACGTCCTCCTTCATGCGGTGGTAGTGATCGCACGCCACGTCGCCCGTGTCGCCGTTATCGATCTTGCCGGGGATATGCGCGAAGGCGTCCCAGATGCTCTGTCCTTTGCCGTCCTCGTTCCATGCGCCTTCGATCTGATAGGACGCGGTCGCAGCGCCGAAAAGAAAGGACTTCGGGAATTTGAGTTGATAGTTCGTCATATGATGTCCACCTCGATCGTTTCAAATTTGCCCGCGCGCACCTCTTCCGCGAGCGCGCCGCGCACTTCCTGAACGCACTGCTCGCCCTCTTTCGCGATGAGTTTATACGCCCCGACGCGCGCTTCCCACGTATTCTTGCGGGCGGGATTGCGGTACACGACGCGCGTGCGCCCGAACAGCGTGAAGGAGAGCGTGCCGTCCTCGCGGAAGAAGTCCCCTTTCAGCACGGGCGAGAGCGCAAACCGCAGCGCGCCGTCCTGCACCGTAAACGGTCTGTCGGCGCCCGTCATTTTCAGCCACATCGAGAGCACCTCGGCGTTTGCGCCCGTCAGGCGCGCTTGGAACCCCTTGCCCCACTTCGTCTTGTCGCAATGGTTGGAAGTCGCGAGGAAGGAGCTGTTTTCAAGCGTGCTCCTGCCGTAGACGGCGGGGTCCATGAAGGGCACGAAGTTGCGCCCGATCTCCCGATAAAATTCCTCGTACAGCCCCGCCTCGAGAATGGAGAGCATGAGCTTATAGTTCATGTGCAGAAAGCACGATTCGCGCTCGAGCCAACCCTTGGGGAAGGAGCGGATACGCCCGATCTCCATGCTCTCGCCGTCGAGCGGTTCGGAGGAACGGTACACGCCGAGCGCTTCATCGTACAGCGCGGAATTTCTCGCCCGCGCATAGAGCTGTTTTTCGCCGAGCATGAGCCCCTTGGCAACGCCTTCCGCAAAGTGCGGCAGCGCATGCGGCACAAATTTTGTAACGCGCACATAGGGCAGCCCTTCCGCCGTGCATACCGCCTTTCCGCCTTCGGTGACGGGTTCGTATGCCGCCGCGTCGAAGCGCAGATAGGTCGGATACCATCCGTCCCCGAGCGCCTCGGCACGGGCGAGCCCGTCGGAAAGGCGCGCCTCCGCAAGCGAGAGATAGCGCAGAACGTCTGCGCCGCGCTCCTCCGCGCATGCGCCCGTGAAATGCGTGTAAACGCGGACACGGTATGCCTCTTTGAGGTCGTTGCTCGCCTCGTAGTATGCCGCGGCGTCGGGCGCGCTGCGCTCAAGCGCAAGCATGCCGCGGAAAAATTCGCTCTGTTCCGCCGACCAGACGACGGCGTTTTTTTCGGAAAGCACGCTGCGGAGCATAACGATGAGCCGCTTGAGTTCGAGTGCGTCTGCGATATTGCTGCCGAACAGCGCGGGGAGTCCGTTGGTCGCGTCGTTCCAACCGGGCTTGCCGCCCTCCATATCGATCCCGCAGCCGCACGGATCGAGCGTTGCCATCTTCGTCATGACGAGCGTGACGAGCTTCGCCGCGAGCGACGTTTCAAAAACTTCGCCGTTTTCCGCCGTGAGCCAGCCGTCCTTTCCGCCGTGCACGATGCTGCCGTAGCGGCGCACCTGACCGTCGGCACGCAGGACCGCCGTCCGCGTGCGGGGCAGCACCTGCGCCCCCGAAGCAAAGTAACGGTACGGCGTGCGATAGAGCACCTCCTCCGCCCGCTCGGGATACACCGCGAGGTAGCTCGTGAGAAGATCGCCGAGATAGACGAAATGATCCGTCCAATACCCCTCCGAGAACGCCGCCTCGCAGACGGGTTCGCAGAAGGAGAGCAGCTCGGAAAGCATATCCGCGTCCGTCGTGCGGAACGCCTCGCACAGTTCCCCGAGGGTGAACTTCCCGCGCAGGAACTCCGCGCGGGCGGAGTACGCCTGCGGGATATCCCCTTTCGCGGTAAAACGCACGCCGAGCACGGAGAGCGGGTTGTAGCCGTCCGCCTGTACGAGCGAGAAAAAGTAACGGAGGTTGAAATCGCCGCATTCCGGCGTGAAGAACGGATCGTTGCGCCTGTTCTGCACGACGTCGCGGAAGTTGCCGTTCCCGCAGGAATAGGGCTGCGGTTCGATGACAAAAAAGTTGTAATCGCGCTCGGGATCGCCGTGTTTGCGGGAATAGACGTAATACGTTTTATCGCCTACGTTCACGGGCATGCCCCCGCGCAAAACGTTGTCGAAATAGCTCTGACGGACGTATTCGTCGAAGAGCGGATACGCCGTGGCGCAGTCGGCGCGCGCGACGATCCCCTCGCAGATGCGGCGCGCTTCGTCGCGCAGATCGTACACCATGTCGGGAGAGAGCTCCCCCTTGAGGCGCTGTACGCGGGAGATATCGTCCGCGAAGCCGATGAGCTGCACAACGGTGAAGCTCCCGCCCACGGGTACGCGCAGCCTGCCGTGCGCGAACGCGCAGGCAAACTCGTTTTCGGTGTTCTGCCCCTCGTACGCCTCGTCCGTGAGGCCGTTTTTCGCAAACGCGAGCGCCTTTGTGCGCGTGCGCTCCTCTCCGAACACGATCTTGGGATCGACCACCATGCGCACCGCCGCTTTATCGCTCGCGGAAACGCTGAAATTGCCCGCCGTGATCTCGCTGACCTCGGCGGAATCCGCCGTGGATGAGCGCATCCTGTAAAATCCGAAGCCTTCCTCGGCGCCCTCTACGCACATCCAGCTCTTGAAGAGGTTGCCGACGTCTTTGAACTGCGTATTGGTGAGCCCGTACGGGAGTACCTGCGCGAGCCCGTCTAAAAACTCCACGTCCTGTTCGTGTTCCGAACGGTTGGTATAGGTGACGATGCGCCCGAGCGCCGCGTAGTCCTGCGAGGGAACGCCGAAGAACTCTACATGGACGGCGTACTTGCCGCAGCGGTTCTCGTCGAGCGAAAAGCCGTGCCGCATGACGCGCATGCAGGTGCGCTCCTCCGACGAACAGATCTCGAACGGTTCGCAGTAGTTGCCGTCGATGCGGAGGAAGGTGCGGAAGCCCTTGCGCGGCGCGTCCGAATAGGCGATCTCGGCAGGGAAAAACTCCATGATGGGGCTGTTTTTATCGCGCACGCCGAAGCCCGCGATCCCTTGCCCCCTGTTGATGTAGAACGCCCATACGGGGCGCCCCGTAAGCCCTGCGATACCGGGGAGAAAGTCGCAGAAAGCCGACTTGTTGGCATAGTCTTCGAGCACGAAGTCCCCGCCCGAAAAATGGTACCCTGTATCCATATCCTCTCCGCGTCCTCGTCAGTTCTGAATGATAAGCTTGGGGAAACTCCCCTCCGAGAACGTCCAGACCGATCTGTCCCAACCGTCCGCTTCGGAGAAGTTGTCGGGATCGAGCATGAACTCCTTGCGCACGATCTCGGAATTTGTGATCTTCCCTTCGCCTGCGGGATAGAACGCCCAAATGGACGTATCCATCGACCCGGGCAGCGCTACCAAGGTATAATAGCCCCAAAGCGCTTCCGAGAAATTCGTCTCGTTAAAATAAGTATTGATGTCGAAATCGGGATCGATCTTGCCCGTCGTGCTGTCATACCCGGGGTGGAACACATAGCTGTCTACCGCAGCTGCGTAGCAGTTGGTGATAGAGCCGTTGTTCCAATCGGCAATGCCGCGGGGAGAATTGCCGCTCCCATTGTTGCGGTAGATGACAAGGCAATTTTCAATACGCCCGGGGGCGTCCGTCGAGCCGTTCACGCCGGCGATGCCTGCAACATGCTCCGCGCCGCCGCCGTTATCTCCTACCGCATAGAGCGAACAGGTGACAAAGCAGTTTTTCACGAGCCCGCCGTTCATCCCGACGACCGCGCCGCCGAGTCCTTGACAGTTGACGGTGATATTATTGAAGTTCGTATTGATGATCTGCGCGTTGGCGCTCGTCTGCATGAAGATGCCGTTGTTGTAGTTTTGGCTGTTCCCCTGCACGCCGCCGAGCGAGGGGCCCTGCCCGTTGCCGTCTTCGCCCTCCGCATAATCGAGTGCATTGATGGTGATGTTGGAGATGGTATGCCCGTTTCCGTCGAACACGCCCTCGAACACGCCCGTCGAATAAGAGCCGTCCGATTCCGCCTCGTACGCCTTGCCGATGGGCCAGAACGCCTGATTTTCAAAATCGAGATCGGCGCCGAGCGCATAGGTACCGTTCAGATCGTAACGGATGGCGTTGAAATCTTCCACCGTGTAGATGACCTTGGAGACGAGCCGCACGGTGATATCGAAGTACATGTTGTCCACAAAGACGCGGAGCTTTTTGTCGCCCGCGCTCTGATTTTCGAACACCTCGCTCTTTACGGTGAGCGTATCGTTGCGGAAGCTGTAATCGCCCTTATCGAGCACGCGGAACATAAAGGAGACCTTTTGGATCTCGTCCGTTTCGAGGTGGATCTTTACGTCCTCTTTGTCCGTCATGCTGTACATGGCGACGCTGTCGTAATCGTGCACCGATTCCGAAACGCCCTGTTCGATCCCTTGGTTTGCGCCTTCCGAGAGCATATCGCCCGTGCCGCCGCATGCGGCAAGCGAAAATGCGGTGCAGGCTGCGAGCAGCCCCGTCAGTAAAATCTTTCCGGTCTTTTTCATGATTGCTTTCCCCTTATGTATTCTCAGCCTTTGAGTCCGCCCATCGTGAGGTTGTTCATGATCGTCTTTTGGAACACGCAGAACAGAACGATGATGGGAATTGTCGCCACGACCGCCGTTGCAAGCAGCAGCGGATAGTTGGGACTGTATTCGAGCTGATCGGAAATATCTTTGAGTCCGAGCGCGATGGTCGGCATACTGTTGAGGTAGAAATACGGCGTCTGATAGTCGCCCCACAGACTCATGAACGTGAGCACGCCGATCGCCGTGAGGGCGGGCTTTGCCATCGGGATCATGATCTGCCAGAAGATCCTGAATTCGGAGGCGCCGTCGAGCTGCGCCGCCTCGGCATACGTCCAGCTGATGCCCTTGAAGTAGGCATACAGGAAGAGGAAGTTGAAGCCGAAGCCGCCCGAATACAAAAACCACACGCCGACGATGTTATCGATGAGCCCGAGGTTGCGCATGAGGCGGTACTGCGCGGGCAGCGTTCCGACGATGGGGACCATCATCGCCACGATGACGATATTGTAGATGAGCCCTCTGCCGCGGAACTTGTACTTTGCGATGGTATACGAGGCGAGCGAACAGCTGATGAGCGTGACCACAACGCCGCCGCCCACTACGAGGAAGGAGTTGAGGTACATCATCGCCACGCTCGTCCCCTTTACCCGATAGTTGAACGCCTCGATATAGTTGGAAAACCCTGCGCTGAAATCGATGCTGAGTTTATCCATGCCGAACACGACGGGATCCTTGAAGGAGTTGAACACCATCCAAAGGAAGGGATAGAGGATCGTGAAGGCATAGAAGGCGAAAATGAGAAAGACGATCGTATAAAGAAGGCTCTTTTTCCACCCCGCCCGCCTGAACGGCATGATGAAGTGCTGATAGCACCAATGTTTTGCCGTCTGCGCAAAATTTTTGCGCGGCGCCTCGGCGAACGCTTCGGAGGGCATAGTTTCCTGCGATACTTTTTGCGTTTCCATAGCTCCCTCCTCAATACTCCACATCCGCGAACAGCTTATCGAGCCGCCAGCGCGTGATCAGCACGATGGGCGCGACCACGATCGTGCACAGGATGCCGAGCGTTGCCGCCATGACGCTGTCGGCATTGCTGTTTGCATGATTGAAGATCCAAAGCCCGATCGTCATGGTGTCGTCCATGAGCTTGTTGGTCAAAAAGAGCGGCTGAAACACGACCGTGAAGATACCCATCATCGACATGATGAACATCGTGACGAGCGTGGGCCACACCATGGGGATGACGATGCGGAACAGTTCGCCGAACGTTCCCACGCCGTCAAGATGCGCCGATTCGAGCACTTCCGTCGGGACGCGCTTGATCGTTCCCGACAAAAGGAGCAGGTTCCCGCCGATGCCCGCCCAGATGGTGAAGCCGTAGACCGTCCAGCGGACCTGCGGCGGCAGCAACAGCGAGGGAGCTTCGGCGCCGACGCCTTCGTAGAGCTTGCCGAGCAAGCCGTCGACGTCGATCATGTTCGTAAAGCCGAGCGTAAGAACGATGAGCGGAATGATGGACGGCAGATAGAACACGATGCGGAAGAAGCCCGAGAGCGGGACCTTCCTGCAAAGGAAGTACGACGCGATCAGACACAGCGGGAAGATGATGAACATCCCGACGAGCGAGTGAAGCACAGAGTTGACGATCATCGTCGTATATGCCGGATCGAGCGCAATGCGTTCAAACCACAGGCTGTAGTTTTCAAAGCCTACCCACGTCCAGCCTTCGCGCGTATCGTACTGCTGAAAGGTCATCAGAATGGAGTCGATATTCACGAAGCCCCACATGATGAGAAACTGAATGACAGGGTATGCCAACATACAGACGATGAAAATATTCGTGCGGATGCGCTTCTTCTGAAACGCGGTCCGCGGCTTTTTCACCGCCTCACCGGTTCTCTTCATACATCTCTCCTTATCATATCCGAGCAGACGTTACATCTCTCTGAGATAGGTCTGCCACATGGCTTTGATGCCGCCCGTACCGCTATAGATGTTGTCCATGAGCCTTTCAGGCGTATACTGCGCGTCGTTGGGCGCTCTCCATGCGAGCGTGTAGTAGTAGGTGTTGTTGGGCCAGATGGTCGTCATGACGGCGGAGCCGCGCAGCGTGGTCTGACGCATCATCGGGTGCTGCGTATAGTTGTTGAACTTGGTGCTGTTGCGGTCGATCTCGAAGATCGCCTTCTGCCAATCGGACGCCTGATCGACGCCGTTTTCATCGACGAAGGAGTTCCAATACTCGTACTTATACGGGAGCACCGTGCCGCCGGAGAGCTTCGTGAACAGCTGCGCGTTTTCCTCTTCCTGCATGAAGCGGAGGAAGTCCATGGCGAGCTCTTTATTGCTTGAAGACGCGGGGATCATGACGCTATCGCCGAAGGAACTCGTGAAGGAGACGCGGTCATATTCAATGCCGTCCACTTCGATGACGTGCTCGGAGTCCTCGTCCGCGCGGATCGCGTCGATCGTTCTTGCCGCCGTGCCCGTCTCGTTGGGCCAGATCACGTTGCCGTCGGCGTCTACCTTGACGTTGGAAGCGACGGGCGTGGGCATCAGAGAGATCGTCTGACCGTATCTTTCAAGATACATTTTGGATTCGTTTTCGATCCAGCAAGCTGCGGGCGTCATTGCCGCATAGCCGCTTGCGAACGCCTGCTCGTTCTCGAATTTGCTGTAATTTCTCGAGCTCGGATTCGTCCAACCCGCGTTTTCAACGACGAGGTTGTACCACAGCGTGTAGGCGTCCTTGAATTCGCCGAAGCCGATGTGATCGCTCGCCTCCTCGTTGACGGTGCCGTCCGAATTTTTGGTGACGGCGTAACGATCGGGATCGTACACTTCCATCACGGGATTGTTTGCCGTATCCCAATCGAGCTCGTAATTTTCATCGACGTTGCCGAAGTTCTTGAAGGTATCGACGGACTCGGGACCGGCGAGCTGTCCCCACCAATCGAATACGACGTAGTCCCACTGCCACTCCTCCGCCACGCACGACCATGTGAAGGGATAGATGGTGCCGGAATCCCTGTCGCCCTCCACAACGGGAAGCTGTGCGGCAGAGATATCCATGCAGTACTGCCACAGATCGTAGTATGTTGCGGGCGGCGTGTGGTTCCAGCGACGCGCCGTATCGCCGCCGCCGTTGACGGAGGCGAGATAGGTCTGCCCGTTCGAGGTGGCGAGCCACTCGTCCACGCGGTCCATAACGGTCAGGTTGTAGGCGATGCCCGCCGTACCGATCGTCCACGGCACCTTGTAGTAGTGCTGTTTGCCGTCAGCGCCCTCGTAGGAGCAGCTGTCGAGCACCGTCTGATCCCAGATCCTGTCGGCAAAGGTGACGCCGGGCGCGACCTCGGACTCGTACAGCTCGTCAAGACAATAGATCCAACCGGGCTGAACATAGTCCTCCCACGGGATATCGTGGCAGAAAATAATGTCGTAATCCGTCCCGTTCTCCATCATGTTGCCGACCGCGTTGATCAGCTGCGTATCGGGATAGGTCCGCACGACGACGCCCTCGTGTTCCGCCATGTACTTCTCTGCGAGCTGAGTCGCCCACTCTGTTCCGTACCCGCCGTTAAAGAAGGTGATCCAGAGCTCGTTCTCGCTCTTTGTTTCTCCGCATGCCGTCATCGCCAGAGCACTGCCTGCCATAACTCCCGCGAGCGCAACACACATCCAACGCTTTTTCATAAATTGCCTCCCCTTATTTTTTCTCCTGTCCGGAGATGATTCCGTTAAGTTTTTTTCTTTCACGGCATTTGCAATGCCGTGAAAGAGGGCGCGCCCTCTTTTTGCCGTCCGCTCCGTATTATATATTTGTATATATAGAACGGGCGTGGCGCTTATTTTTTTGTAGAAATCGGTTTCTTATCCCTGCGCGGGCGATGTTGGAAATCGATTTCTATACAGGATTATATCACAGTCCCTTTGCCGTGTCAACAGTTTTTTATAAAAATTTTTTCATAAAAT
>DBGBVX010000116.1:0-13948 GCA_048370055.1 Candidatus Gallimonas sp.
GGCGGAACTTCCCAAGGGCAAGTTCAAGTGGACGCTTCTCTTCTGGCTCGCCACGAGCTACATCGTCTCCATGGCGATCTATCTCATCGGTTCGTGGTGGTGGACCTGCTTCATCTTCATTGCGGTCGCGGCGGCAGCGGTTGCGGGGATCGTGCTTTGGAACAAAAAGCACCCCCTGAAAAAGGAGACCGTCTCCGCGACGGTGGGGCTCGATGAAGCCGCGCTCGAAGAGGCGGCGGCGTCCAAAGAAGGTAAATCATGAGTTGGTACGAGATCCTCATCATCATCGCGGCTTGCCTGATCGTCGTCGGCGTCATCGTCTCGTCGGTCATCCGCAAGAAGCAGGGCAAAACGGGCTGCGGCTGCGACTGCGGCGGCTGCGCGGGATGCTCCGGCTGTTCGGCTTGCGCCTCGCACAAAAAGCCCGATGATGATGTAAATTCCAAATCGTCTACACGACAATCTCCATAAATCTTCGGAAAAGGGGAGCCCCGTGCGGGTTCCTCTTTTTCGTATGCGGAGAAATTTGCATAAAATACAGGATATATGCAAAATTCAGCCTATAACAGGAGAGAATATGACATTTTTATGAATAATATTCCAAACGCTGCCGTTTGCTTGACAACGGCTTCCCGCATTTGTTATAATAAGTAGAAATAAAATTTTTTATGCTGTGCCGCGGTGGTATTACGGCCGCGGCATACCGAAGAAGGCGCCATGATCTATTTTAACAACCGTTCCAATCTGTTGGAGGACATCAAGTATCACTACGAATTGCAGGACGTGAAGGAGCCCAACCTCTTCCGCGAGCTCTTCGATTACGAGTCCATCCCCAAGGTCGCGTTCAACAACCGCCATGTGCCCATCAACATGCCCGACGAGATATGGATGACGGATACCACCTTCCGCGACGGGCAGCAGTCCACGTCGCCCTTTACCGTAAAACAGATCGTCGATCTGTACAAGCTCATGAGCCGCCTCGGCGGGCCCAAGGGACTCGTGCGTCAGTCTGAGTTCTTCATCTATTCCAAGAAGGATAAAGACGCGCTCCGCGCCTGTCAGGATACGGGGCTCAAATTCCCCGAGATCACCACGTGGATCCGCGCGAATCCCAAGGATTTCGAGCTCGTCAAAGAGGCGGGCGTCGCCGAAACGGGCATCCTCGTGAGCTGTTCGGATTATCACATCTTCAAAAAGATGCACCTCACCCGCCGTCAGGCGCTCGATCAGTACCTCGGCATCGTCAAGAGCGCGCTTGCCATCGGCATCCGCCCGCGCTGCCACTTTGAGGATATCACCCGCGCCGATTTTTACGGGTTCGTCGTGCCGTTCGCGATGGAACTCATGCGCCTCTCCGAGGAGAGCGGGATCCCCATCAAGATCCGCATGTGCGATACGATGGGATTCGGCGTCTCTTTCCCCGGCGCGTCCCTTCCCCGTAGCGTACAGGGCATCGTATACGGTCTGTATCACTATGCGGGCGTGCCGCACGGGCTTTTGGAGTGGCACGGGCACAACGATTTTTACAAGGTCGTCTCCAACGCCTCCACGGCGTGGCTGTACGGCGCTTCCGCCGTCAACTGCTCGCTCCTCGGCATCGGCGAGCGCACGGGCAACTGCCCGCTCGAGGCGATGGCAGTCGAGTATGCGGGGCTGCGCGGAACGATGGACGGCATGGATTTTACCGCCATCACCGAGATCGCCGAGTACTTCGAAAAGGAGATCAATTACAACATCCCGCCCAAAACGCCGTTCGTCGGGCGCGCGTTCAACTCCACGCGCGCAGGCATCCACGCGGACGGGCTGCTGAAGGACGAGGAGATCTACAACATCTTCGATACGGCGAAGATCCTCAACCGTCCCGCGCGCGTCTCCGTCAACAAGACGAGCGGGCTTGCGGGCATCGCGTTCTGGATCAACGATTTTTATAAGCTCCCCGAGGAGCACCGCATCAACAAGAACGATCCGCTCGTCGTCGAAATGAAGGCGCGCATCGACGAAGAGTACGAAGAGGGGCGGAACAGCTCCTTCGGCGACGACGAGCTCGTCAACCTCATCTATGCGATCGATTCGCATCGTATCCGTGAATTCGAGGCGTTCAGCCAACAGTAAGGGTTTCGACAGGATATTTGCATGTTTTTACGCCGCGCATTCAAAGCGCGGCGTAAATTTATTTTCTGCCCTTGACTTTTCCCGTTCCTTCGGGTATAATGAGGGCACACCAAAAAACGGAGGTAAAATATGGGTACCAAACCTTGGAAACAGAAACTTTCGGCGGTATTCGATATCATCGGCGAGATCCTCGCGGTCGTCTATGTGTTCGTGTTCGCGCTGCTGCTCATCGACGCGCAGTGGCCCTTCCTGCAGAACGTAGGCTGGCTGTACAACACGTTCAAGGTCATTTGGATGTACGGCGGGTTCGTGATCGCCGCGATCGTCGGATTGGAAGCGATGGTCAAGCGCAACTTCTTCCTGTTCCTGATCTTCGCGATCCTGCTCGCGGTCTGCGTCATCTTTACGTTCTTCCCCGATACCTACGAAAACCTGCTCGGATTTATCCCTGCGGATTGATCGCCGGCAACGATAAAAGCCCCGTCTGTACAGGCGGGGCTTTTCCGTGCAATTTTTTTGAAGATAGCTCTTGAATTTTGCGCCGAAATGTGATAGGATGGTAATAGCTTCAGAGAGAGGGGAGAGAATATGCAGGAGCAAACGCCCGCCGTCGGGCGGAGTAAGAGCGTTTGGAAAAAAATCTGGCACTTTTTCTACGGTTCGGTGCTTTCCGTCATCGTTTCCGGAGTCGTGCGCGCGCTCGCGATCTATATTTTCGTCACGCCCAACGATTTCGCGCCGGGCGGGGTCAACGGCATCGCCGTCTTATTGCAGGCGGGAACGGGATGGAACTCGGGTATCTTCCTCATCATGCTCAACGTTCCGCTCTTTTTTGTGGCGTTCTTTCTGATCGGCAAGTACGGCGCGGTCATATCCACGCTCTCCATGCTGCTCACGTCGGGGCTGCTCATCGTATTCGACTATATCCCGGGCATGGAATATATCTGTTATCAGCCCGAGGATAATCATATCCTTGCGGCGATCGCGGGCGGCGTGCTCCTCGGCGTGGCGCTCGCCGTCACGCTCAAGAGCTGCGGCACGAGCGGCGGTACGACGGTGCTCGCCTCGCTCGTCAACAAAAAATTCCGCAATCTGAGCGTGAGCGGCATGACCGCCGTGTTCGACGCCGTCGTCGTGTTTGCCTCCTTCTTCGTCTACAATCAGGGCATGGGGTTCACCGCAAAGCTCGAGCCCGTACTTCTGGCGCTCGTCTCGCTGTTTGTCACGAGCAAGGTTTGCGACGTCATCCTGCAGGGATTCAAGGCGGCGTACCGCTTCGAGATCATCACCAACCACCCCGAGGAGATCGCCGCCGAGATCATGCAAAAACTGCATCACGGCGTTACGGAAGTCAACGCTACGGGCATGTATTCGCACGAGGGGAGGGCGATGCTCGTCTGCATCATCCGCAAGCGTCAGATCGGCGAGGTGCAGCGTATTTTGCGGGAGTATCCCGATACCTTCGCCTCCTTCTCGCCCGCGTCCGAAGTGTACGGGAAGTTTTTGAAGTGATCGGAAAGATCTCTGAATATTTGAAAAAAGCGCTGAACTGCCAAAACAGTTCAGCGCTTTTTGATGGTGCCGCCGAGCGGATTTGAACCGCTATGCCTTGCGGCACAGGATTCTAAGTCCTGCGTGTCTGCCGGTTTCACCACGGCGGCGTTCATGTTATTATATCACGAACGTCTCTGCCGTGCAAGCGAAACGGGCGGGTCTTGCGTATTTCAGAGTTTTTGCGGAGCGGGATGCGCCGCAGGGCTCACTTCGAAGGAAAACGCCTCCTTGCGGCGGTCCTTGCCCCAAAAGAAGAGGGCGACGCAGCCGGGTCCGACGTGCGAGCCCGTGCACAGGTCGTAGTATTCAATGATGATGTCGTTCGCGCCGCGCGCGCGGAGCATATCGGCAAGCAGGAGCGCGTCTTTCTCGCAGTCGGCGTGGGCGATGGCGACGGTGCTCGTTTCGGGGCGGACGGCGCGCTTTGCAAAGATATCCGCGATCGCCTCGAGCGCTTTCTTTCTGCCGCGCGCTCTGCCGCAGGAGACGATCTTGGCGTTATCGCTCGCGTCTGCCTGCAAAAGAGGCTTGATGTTGAGGAGGGTGCCCGCGATGGCAACGGTGCGCGAGATGCGCCCGCTGCGCCTGAGGTATTTGAGATCGTCCACCGTGAAGAAACTGTTCATCTTATAGGCGTTCTCCCTGACCCATTCGGCGCACGCCTCGGCGCTCTCGCCCATGTCGCGCAGGTCGGCGACTTTGAGGGCGATGAGTCCTTCGCCGAGGGAGGCGTTCGCGCTGTCGAGCACAAAGACTCTGCGGTCAGGGTAGGCTTCCTGTAATTTTTTCCCCGCCGCCTGCGCCTGCGCGAAGGTGCCGCTCACGCCCGAAGAGAGGGTGAAAAGGAGCACGTCGCGCCCTTCCTCGAGCGCGGGGCGGAGCGCCTCTTCGAATACCTCTGAGGGCAGAAGGGAGGTCTTTGCCTCCGCGCCCTGACGCATGGCGTCGTAAAAGGTCTTCGCGGTTTCAACGAAGGGCATATCCTCGCTGAAGCAGGGGTGCTCCTCGCCGTTTACGATGTAATTGAAAGGTATCACGCGGATGTCGCGCGCGATGCGGATGTCGTTGGGAATGTTTGCTGCGGAATCTACGAAAATCGCAAATTTGTTCATTGATGATCTCCTTGGGCGGTTCTGCGTCCGTTTTTTATTTTCGGCGAAGATTTCCGCCTCGCAATCAGTATACCATAGTTTCCCCCGAACTACGCCCTATTCCTTGCTGTTTGCGCTCTCATTTCCGCCTGCGGCGTTCTATTCGGAAAAAATGACGCTCTACCTGCCGTAGAACGCACTCTACTCAGAGTAGAGTCGTTAATTTTCGCCGTTTTCCGATAAATTTCGCGCGCTTTCCGATCATTTTTCGGGCGGAGTGGGTGGACGGGCTTCGCCGCGCATAAGATAGTGCGTGAGGTGAAACTATGCTGGAAATGCTCTGTGCCATTTTATGCAGGCTGTTTTTCTTTACAGGAACGGTGCGCGACGAAGGATCGTATCCCAAGCCGCTCTCCAAGGAGGACGAGGAAAAGTATCTTTCGCTTGCCCGCGGAGGCGATAAGAGCGCGCGCGACAAGCTCATACGCCACAATATGCGGCTTGTGGCGCACGTCGTAAAAAAGTACACGGGCGCCGCCGAGACGGACGACATGATCTCGGTGGGGAGCATCGGGCTCATCAAGGCGATCGACAGCTACGAGCCCTCCCGCGGGACGCGCCTTGCAACGTACACGGCGCGGTGCATCGAGAACGAGATCCTGATGTTTATCCGCGCGGGGAAAAAGCACAAGACCACGCTCTCTCTTTCCGACCCCGTCGGGACGGATAAAGACGGCAACGAACTCACGCTCATGGACCTTCTCTTCGAAAAGGAGGATAAGGTGTTCGGGAGCGTGGAGCAGTCTCTCATGCAGGAGAAATTCCTCGCCGCCGTCAAGCGGCTTCTGAACGAGCGGGAAACGGTCATCATCTGCCTTCGGTACGCGCTCACGGGCGGCGCGCCGCTCCCGCAGCGGGAGGTCGCGCGGCAGCTGAAGATCTCCCGTTCCTATGTTTCGCGCATCGAAAAGCGCGCGCTCGAAAAACTGCGCGAGGGGCTCAACCGCGAAGATTTTCTTGCGGACTGAGCGGGGCGCGGTATAACCTCCGCGAATACCCCCTATAAAAAATCGTGATTTGACGGGAGCGGGCGTATCTGATATAATACGGAAAAGCCATGACGAAGAAAAGTAGTGCGGGCAGCGCCCGTTCAGAGAGCGGGGGAGGGTGCGATCCCCGTCGGGCGTCCGCATGAAGAACACTTCCGAGCTGCAAACCCAAAGGAAACGAGTAGGGGCGCCGAAGGCCGCTGCGTGAGTGCGGAGGCCCTGTCAGGGGAAAAGTGACCGCTTTGCGGTAAATTAGGTGGCACCGCGGATACTTCGGCTATCCGTCCTAATATACGGACGGACAGCCGTTTTTTTATGCCCGTCCCATCGGGAGGTAGTTTTCATGTGTGCGATCTTTGTGCTTACGGGGAAAAGCGTTCCGCTCGCGGACGCGGAAGCCGCCTTTTACGAGACGGTCTCGCGCGGACCCGATATGAGCTTTTTCGGCGAGATGGGGCAGGGCTGCGTGGGATTCCACCGCCTCGCCATCATGGGGCTGAACGCCAAGGGCATGCAGCCGTTCCGCCGCGGAAAGAGTTTTGCCGTATGCAACGGGGAATTGTACGGGTTCCGCAAAGAGCGGGCGCGCCTCGAGGAGATGGGCTTTGCCTTCGCCTCCGATTCCGACTGCGAGATATTGCTTCCGCTCTATGAGCTGTACGGCACGGAGATGTTCGGGCGGCTTGACGCCGAGTTCGCCTGCGTTTTGTACGACGGCGATAAAAAGTCGTATATCGCGGCGCGCGATCCCATCGGCATCCGCCCGCTCTACTACGGCTATCTTCCGGGCGGGGAGATCGCCTTTGCGAGCGAGCCGAAGAACCTCGTTTCCATCGTAAAGGGCAAGGTCATGCCCTTCCCGCCCGGGCACTATTATGCGGACGGGAAATTCGTCTGCTACTGCGATATTACCAAGGTCAGCCGCGTCGTTTCCGACGATCTCGATACGGTCTGCGCCAACATCCGCGCAAAGCTCATCGCGGGGGTGGAAAAGCGGTTGGACGCCGACGCGCCCGTGGGCTTTCTCCTCTCGGGCGGGCTCGACTCTTCGCTCGTGTGCGCCATTGCGCAGAAGCTCCTCAAAAAGCCCATCCGCACCTTCGCCGTGGGCATGAAAAAGGACGCCATCGACTTAAAGTACGCCAAGCAGGTTGCCGACTATATCGGCAGCGAGCATACGGAAATTTATATGACGCGCGAAGAGGTGCTCCGCTATCTCGAGTTCGTCATCAGGTCGCTCGCCACCTTCGATATCACCACCATCCGCGCGAGCATGGGGATGTACCTCATCTGCAAAAAGATCCATACCATGACGAACGTGCGCGTGCTCCTCACGGGGGAGATCTCCGACGAGCTCTTCGGCTACAAATATACCGACTTCGCGCCCTCGCCCGAGGCGTTTCAGGAGGAGTCGCAAAAGCGAGTGCGCGAACTGCATATGTACGACGTCCTGCGCGCGGACAGGTGCATTTCCGTCAACTCCATGGAGGCGCGCGTGCCTTTCGGCGATCTCGACTTCGTAAAATACGTCATGGCGGTCGACCCCGCCAAAAAGATGAACGTCTACGGCAAGGGGAAATATCTGCTGCGCCGCGCGTTCGAGGAGGGGGATTTCCTCCTGCACGATCTGCTCTACCGCGAGAAGGCGGCGTTTTCCGACGCCGTCGGGCACTCGATGGTAGACGATCTCAAGGCGTATGCCGAAGAAAAATACGGCGACGATTGGCAGGATATCGCCGAGCGGTACGCCTATCACGCAAAGCCGTTCACCAAGGAGTCGCTCCTCTATCGGGAGATCTTCGAAAAGTATTACCCGGGGCAGGCGGAGATGATCGCGGATTTTTGGATGCCCAACCGCGCGTGGGAGGGGTGCAACGTCGACGACCCTTCCGCCCGCGTGCTCTCCAACTATGGCGACAGCGGAAAATGACCTCTCTGTATCTTTTTGTATTTCGGCGCGCCCGCGGCTAAAACCGCGGGCGCGCGTTTTACGGGCGTGCTGCGCCGAACGATTGACTTTTTTTGCGTAATATACTATAATTTTCAAAACGAAACAGGAGAAAAGGTATGCGCATCGACGAGATTTTATCGCGCAAGCGGACGCTCTCTTTCGAGGTGTTCCCGCCCAAAAAGAAGGAAGGGGAAAAGGAGAAGATCTTTTCCGTGATCGACGAGCTCAGATCGCTCTCGCCCGATTTTATCTCCGTCACTTACGGGGCGGGCGGCTCCAACTCCAAAAACGTGGTGGAGATCGCCGACTATATTCAGAACAAGGCGGGTGTGAACGCGCTTGCGCACATCACGGGCGGGCCCTCCACGCCGCAGGACGTGGACGCCGTCGCGGCGGCGCTCAAAGAGAAGGGCATCGAAAACGTGCTGTGCTTGCGCGGCGACAGACCGCAGGACTATACGGCGGAGTACTGCAAATACTTTGCGCATGCCACCGATCTTGCGCGCTATCTCGCGCCCTACGGCTTCACGCTCGGCGCGGCGTGCTATCCCGAGGGGCACACCGAGTGCGAAACGCTGTACGACGATCTTGTCAATATGAAGAAGAAGGAGGAGTGCGGGGCGAAATTTTTCATCACGCAGCTCTTCTACGATAATTCTTATTACTACCGCCTCGTGAACGAGGCGCGGCGCATCGGGATCCGCGCGCCCATCATCCCGGGCATCATGCCGCTCGTCAATCCCAAAAATATCCGCCGCATCAAGGAGATGTGCGGCAGCGCGATCCCGCTCGAATTCCGCAATATGATCGAAATTTACGCCTCCCGCCCCGCGGTCATGGAAGAGATCGGCTATAATTACGCCGTCTATCAGATCATCGACCTCATCGCCAAGGGTGCGCCGGGCGTGCATCTGTACGTCATGAACAATCCGGGAACGGCGAAGGCGATCTGTTCCCGCCTGCAATCGGTGCTCCATGAACTTTTCTGAGCTCAAAAAATCGGCGCTCTCCTATCTCGGCTTTTACGGCGAGCCCACCGAGGAGGCGCTCGCGCTGACGGACGGCGCCGTGGAAGAGGCGCTCTCCCTGTCGCATTTCCGCGCCGCGGGGAAAGTGTTTTCTTCCCCGCTGCCGTTTTTGCAGCGGGAACCTTATCATAGTTTTTTAGCGGGCTGTTCGCAGTACGCGCTCGTCGCCATGACGTTGGGGCAGGAGATCGAGCGGCGTATCCGCGCGCTCTTCGTGAGCGATCCCGTCCGCGCCGTCGTGCTCGACGCCTGCGCGAGCGCGCTCGTCGAGGCGCAGGGGGACGAGTGGGAGGAACGGTTCGGCGAGGCGCGCACCTTCCGCTTTTGCCCGGGCTACGGCGGGAGCGACGTCAGGGACGTGCGCTACATCTTCGAGGCGCTCCGCCCCGAAAAGACGCTCGGCATGCAGCTGCTCGAATCGGGGCTCATGGTGCCGCAGAAGTCGATGGCGGGGGTCGTCGGCATCGGGAAAAAACGCGCCCGCTCGTGCGGCGCGTGCATGCTGCGCCAGACATGCAGATTTTTGAAGGAGGGAACGCGATGCTTCCGCTCGGAAAACAACTGATCGTATTCGACGGGGGGATGGGCAGCGAGCTCGAACGCCGCGGGCTCGGGGGGGATATCCCCGAAGAGCTCAATCTCACCCATGCGGAGGAGATCCGCGCCATCCACCGCGATTACGCTGAAGCGGGGGCGGATATCGTCACCGCCAACTCCTTCGGGCTGAACCGTATCAAATACAAGGGGAAATATTCCGTCGCCGAGCTTGCCCGCGCGGCGGTGGAGAATGCGCGCGCCGCAGGGAAAGAGGTGTTCTTCGACGTCGGTCCCACGGGCGCGCTTTTGGCGCCCGTCGGCACGCTCACCTTCGACGAGGCATACGAAGCTTTTGCCGAGATCGCGCGCCTCACCTCGGACATGGTGGGGGGATATATCGTCGAGACCTTCTCCGATCTGTACGAACTCAAGGCGTGCGTACTCGCGCTGAAGGAGCATTCCGATAAGCCCGTGTACGCGACGGTCACTTTCGACTCCACCGCGCGCACGCTCACGGGTTCCACACCCGAGATCGTCGCGGAGCTTTTGGAGGGGCTCGGCGCCGATGCCATCGGCGTGAACTGTTCGCTCGGACCGAAAGAGCTTGTTCCCATCGTGGAGCGCCTGCTCGCCGCGACCGATCTCCCCGTGATCGTTCAGCCCAACTGCGGGCTGCCCAAACTCAGGGAGGGCAAAACCTGTTACGACCTCACGGAAGATGAATTTGAGGCGTGGATGAAAAAGTTCATCGGGATGGGCGTCGCCGTCGTGGGCGGGTGCTGCGGCACGACGCCCGCGTATATCCGCCGCCTTGCCGCGTACAAAGGGCGCCCCGTTCCCGCGCGACGCGTCGGGAAGGGCACGATCGTCTGTTCCGCAACGCGGCGGCTTGTCATCGAAAACGTAACGATCTGCGGCGAGCGGCTGAATCCCACGGGCAAGAAGGCGCTCAAAGAGGCGCTCCTTTCCGAAAATTACGACTACCTCGTTGCCGAGGCGATGCGTCAGCAGGACGCGGGCGCGGACCTTCTCGACCTCAACGTCGGGATCCCCAAGATCGACGAGCCCGCCGTCATGCGCCGCGCGGTCACGGCGGTGCAGGAGTACGTCGATCTGCCGATCCAGATCGATTCCTCCTCTGCCGCCGCCATCGAAGCGGGCGTGCGCTATTATAACGGCGTGCCCCTCGTCAACAGCGTCAACGGCGAGGAAGAGGTGATGGCGCGCGTCTTTCCCGTCGTCAAAAAGTACGGCGCCGTCGTGTTGGGGCTCACCATGGATAAAAACGGCGTGCCGCGCACGGCGGAGGAGCGCTTCGCCATTGCAAAGCGCATCGTCGAGCGCGCGGAGAGCTACGGGATCCCCCGCCGCAAGGTGATGATCGATACGCTCGTTTTAACGGCGTCCGCCGAACAGCCGCTCGTTATGGAGACGGTAAAGGCGCTCTCGCTCGTGCGCACGTTGGGCGTAAAGACGGCGCTCGGCGTTTCCAACGTCTCCTTCGGGCTTCCCAACCGTCCGCTCCTCAACAAGACGTTCCTTACAATGGCGATGACGTGCGGACTGAATATGCCCATCCTGAACCCGCTCGACGGCGAGATGACGGGCGCGGTGAAGGCGTTCGCCGTGCTTGCAAATACCGATGCCGGCGCGGAGAAGTATATCGGCGCATACGGCGGCAATGCGCCTGCGCCCACGGCGGCCGCGGCGGCAAGCGCCGCAAAGGAGGACGGCGCTCCGGACCTGTACGACTGCGTGAAACGCGGGGTCAGGCAGGGCGTGCGCGCGGCGGCGGAACGCGAGCTTGCGCAAAAAGCGCCGCTCGACGTCGTGAACGACGTCCTCGTGAAGGCGCTCGAAGAGGTGGGCGCGCTCTACGAAAAAGGCACGCTCTTTCTGCCGCAGCTCATCGCCTCGGCGGAGGCTGCGAAGGAGGCGTTCGCCGTCGTCGGCGAGCGCCTGCCCAAAAACGCCGCCCAAAAGGGTACGGTCGTCGTCGCCACGGTGCACGGAGACGTGCACGATATCGGCAAAAATATCGTCAAGGTCGTGGCGCAGTCCTACGGGTTCGAGGTCGTCGATCTCGGGAAGGACGTCCCCAAAGAGAAGGTCGTCGAGGCGGCGCTGCGGATCCGTCCGCTCGCCGTCGGGCTCTCCGCGCTCATGACGACGACGGTCGCCTCCATGGAAGAGACCATCCGCGCCCTGCGGCAGGCGGGCTGTACGGCAAAAATATTTGTGGGCGGCGCGGTACTCACCGCCGACATCGCCCGCGAGATCGGCGCGGATCATTACACCGCCAACGCGCTCGAATTTGTACGGGCGCTCGAGGCGCTGTAACAGGCGGTTCTCAGCTTTCAGGAAGGAACTCTCCGCGGGCGACCGCCGCAAGCTTGTTGCCGCCATGCGGGAAATTTCGCGTATCCTTGCATTGGAGGAATAGCATGGAGATCGTATTTTATCAGAAAAAGTACCGTCAGGCGTTTATCGATTTGAACCTTGCATGGCTGAACAAATATTTCAGCGTAGAGCCGCAGGATATCCGCATGCTCGAGGGGGTGGAAGAGCTCCTCGGCGGCGGCGCGGGCGTATATTTTGCCGTGGAAGAAGGGCGGGCGATCGCCGCGTGTATGGTCGTGCCGCGCGGAAAGGGCGTGTGGGAGATCTGCAAGCTCGCCACAGACGAGAAATTTCAGGGCAGGGGCGCGGGGAGCGCTGTGCTCGGGGCGTGTATGGACTATGCCGCCGCCCGCGGCGCAAAAAAACTTTTCATCGTTTCCAACCGCATCCTTGCGCCTGCCATCCGCCTTTATCTGAAAGCGGGCTTTCAGGAGGTGCCTGTCGAGAACATGGAATATCAGCGGGTGGATATTCAGCTTGAACGGGATCTGTAACGGTACGCCGCGCGCTTGCATGTGAGCGCGCGGCGTGCTATAATAAAACAAATGCAGAAAAGGAGCAGATATGAACGCAAAGATCAGACGTGCAAAAGAAATTTATGAAGCGACCAACCGCCGCGTCCGCGCGCTCGGACTTCCCTTCTTTCTCAACACATGGGAGGAGGAGACGATGCCGCCCGCCGGCAAAGCGTACCGCAATGAGCAGCTCGTGGAGCTCTCCGCCATGGAGTACGAGTGCCGCACCGGCAAACGCTATACAGACAGCGTGAACGTACTCTATGAGGCGCGCGCGGAGCTCGATCCCGTGCTCCGCCACGAAATCGAGGAGGCGAAAAAGGGCGCGGAAAAACTCGCAAAGATCCCCAAAGTGGAGTACCTCGCCTATCAGAACGTGATACTCGAGGCGTACCCGAAGTTCGTCGAGGCAAAAAATTCGGGCAGCTTTGCGCCCGTCAAGCCCTATCTCGGAAAGATCCTCGCCTACAAGCGCAGGTATGCCGCATGGGAGGAGACGGCGTCGCTGAAGGGGTACGATATCTTCCTCGACGAGTTCGAAGAGGGGATGACCGCCGAAAAATACGACGCCTTCTTTTCGCTCGTCAAAAGGGAGCTCGTGCCCTTCCTCAAAGAGGTACTCGGATCGCAGAAGCCCGTGCATCCCGCTTTCAGCACGCGCACGTTTCCCGCCGATAAGCAGAAGGCGTTCTGCGAATATCTCGGCACCGTCATGCTCTTCGACAAGCAGAAAACGCTGATGGGGGAGAGCGAACACCCGTACACAAACAACAACGGCAACTGTGACGTGCGCATCACCAACCACTATTACGAGAACGACCTCGCGAGCGCCATCTTCAGCGCCGTTCACGAGATGGGGCACGCGCTCTACGAGCTGCAGGTCTCCGACGATCTGCAGGATACGATGTCGGGCGGCGGGGCGTCCATGGCGCTGCATGAAAGTCAGTCGCGCTTTTTCGAGAACATCGTGGGGCGCAGCAGGCAGTTTTGGGAGCGGCACTATCCCGTGCTCAAACAATATTTCCGCGAGGAGCTCGCGGACGTCACGCTCGGCGATTTCGTAACGTATATCAACCATGTGAACGCGGGTTTCGTGCGCACCGAGGCGGACGAGCTCACCTATCCGCTCCACGTTCTCATCCGCTACGAGATCGAGAAGGATATGATGGCGGGCAGGGTGACGGAGGAGAACGTTGAAGAAGTTTGGAACGCGAAGTACAGGGAATATCTCGGCGTAGAGGTGCCGCACGCGGGGCTCGGCGTCGCGCAGGATATGCATTGGTACAGCGGGGAGATCGGGTACTTTCCCACCTATGCGCTCGGCTCGGCTTACGGCGCGCAGATGCTCGCGGCGATGAAACGCGACTTCGACGTCGAGAGGGCGATGGGCGACGAAAATATTTCCGCGATCGCCGCATGGCTGAAAGAGCGCGTCCACAAGTACGGCGCGTCTCGTGCTCCCGCCGCCATCTTCGAAGGCGCTTGCGGCGCGCCCTTCGACGCACATTACTATATCAGCTATCTCAAAGAAAAGTACGCCGCCCTCAACGGGATCAGGCTCTGAAAAACGAAGGTGAATTGTCAACTTAAGTGCAACAGTTAGAAAGATTTTGATCAAACAAATCTTGTGGTGTATGGTAATGTAAAACCTTCTTGGGTCTGGCGTTTAAAAGCGCCAGATTCTTTTTTAGTGTTGCAGGACTCACCCTTG
>DBGBVX010000117.1:0-2543 GCA_048370055.1 Candidatus Gallimonas sp.
CGCTCTTCTATGGTAAAATGGTGGTAGTTCATACAGATCTCCTTTGACGTAAATTGGTTTCGCAACTCTATTTTACCACAGATTTGTATGAACTACTTTTTTTCTCCCTCATCTGTTGCACTTAATAGTATAATTCACCAAATGCAGAAAAGAGGGCTTCCCCTGCGGGAAGCCCTCTTTGTGATTTTTCAGTTCTTCTTACTTCAGCTCAGCGAAGTACTTGATGGTACGGACCATCTGGCTGGTGTAAGAGTTCTCGTTGTCGTACCAAGAGACGACCTTGACGAGCGTGGTGCCGTCGCCGACGGGCATGCACTTGGTCTGCGTTGCGTCGAACAGCGAGCCGTAGGTGATGCCGACGATATCGGAGGAGACGATCTCTTCTTCGGTGTAGCCGAAGGAAGCGGAAGCGGCGTCCTTCATCGCCTTGTTCACGTCCTCAGCCTTGACCTCGCCTTCGCAGATGGCGACGAGCTGAGTAAGCGAACCGGTGGGAACGGGAACGCGCTGCGCGCAGCCGTCGAGCACGCCGTTGAGTTCGGGGATAACGAGACCGATCGCCTTCGCAGCGCCCGTGGAGTTGGGAACGACGTTGACCGCAGCGGCGCGCGCACGGCGGAAATCACCCTTGCGGTGAGGTCCGTCGAGCACCATCTGATCGCCCGTGTATGCGTGGATGGTCGTCATGTAGCCCTTCTTGATCTTGGCGAACTTGTTGAGCGTATCCGCCATGGGAGCGAGACAGTTGGTCGTGCAGGAAGCCGCGGAGATGATGGTATCCGTCGCTTTGAGCGTCTTTTCATTGACGGAGAAGACGATGGTGGGAAGGTCGTTGCCTGCGGGAGCGGAGATAACGACTTTCTTTGCGCCTGCGTCGATGTGCGCCTGAGACTTTGCCTTGGAGGTATAGAAGCCCGTGCACTCCAAAACGACGTCTACGTCGAGTTCCTTCCAAGGAAGGTTGATCGCGTCTTTCTCCTTATAAATTTTGATGGTCTTGCCGTCAACGGTGATGGTGCCCTCTTCGTCGTTTGCGCTGACGGTATCCGCGAGCGCGTATCTGCCCTGTGCGGAATCGTACTTGAGAAGGTGCGCAAGCATCTTGGGGCTCGTAAGGTCGTTGATCGCGACGATCTCATAGCCCTTCGCGCCGAACATCTGGCGGAATGCGAGGCGGCCGATACGGCCGAATCCGTTGATTGCAACTTTTACGTTTGCCATTGGTTTTATTCCTCCGAAACATAATATTGGGCGCGGACAAGCGCCTTTTTCCGCCTATCATTGTACTACACTTTTCGGCGGCTGTCAACGATTTTTTTGAATTTCTCCGCCGCAGAAATTTTTCGTCCCCTTCCCCTGCGAAAATTTGTGTAAACCTATTGCTTTTTGCCGCGAAAAGATTTATAATTGTAAAAAATCCATTCGGAGGAAGTATCACAATGCCTTTGGTTACCACAACCGAAATGTTCAAGAAGGCGTATGCGGGCGGATATGCCGTCGGCGCCTTCAACGTCAACAATATGGAAATGATCCAAGCGATCGTGGAAGCGGCGAACGAGTGCCGTTCCCCCGTCATCCTGCAGGTCTCGGCGGGCGCGAGAAAGTACGCGAACCCCGTATATCTGCGCCACCTCGTCGCGGCTGCGGTCGAGACGACGGACATCCCGATCGCAATGCATCTTGACCACGGCGCAGACTTCGAGATCTGCAAGGCGTCCATCGACGGCGGCTTCACCTCCGTCATGATCGACGCTTCTTCCAAGCCTTGGGAGGAGAACATCGCCCTTACGAAGAAAGTCGTCGAATACGCGCACGACCACGGCGTCGTCGTCGAGGCGGAGCTCGGCAAACTTGCGGGGATCGAGGACGACGTGCAGGTCGCCGATCACGACGCGATGTTCACCTCGCCCGACGAAGTGGAGGAGTTCACGTCGAGAACGGGCATCGACTCGCTCGCGATCGCCATCGGCACCTCGCACGGCGCTTACAAGTTCAAGCCCGGGCAGGATCCCAAACTGCGCATCGATATCCTTGAAGAGATCGGGCGCCGCCTCCCCGGCTTCCCCATCGTTCTGCACGGCGCTTCCTCCGTTCCGCAGGAGCAGGTCGCGATCGTCAACGAGTTCGGCGGCTCCATGCCCAACGCGATCGGCATTCCCGAGAGCGAACTGAGAAAGGCTGCAAAGCTCGCCGTCTGCAAGATCAACATCGACTCCGACCTCCGCGTGGCGTTCACGGCGGCGATCAGAAAGCACCTTGCGGAAAATCCTTCCCACTTCGACCCTCGCCAATACCTCGGCGACGCGCGCGCGAACATGAAGGAGATGGTCAAGCACAAGATCGTCGACGTGCTCGGTTCTGCAAACAAGGCTTAAGATCACCCGAGCTTTTCATATACTCTCCAGGTGAATTGTCAACTTAAGTGCAACAGTTAGAAAGATTTTGATCAAACAAATCTTGTGGTGTATGGTAATGTAAAACCTTCTTGGGTCTGGCGTTTAAAAGCGCCAGATTCTTTTTTAGTGTTGCAGGACTCACCCTTG
>DBGBVX010000118.1:0-8156 GCA_048370055.1 Candidatus Gallimonas sp.
CGCTCTTCTATGGTAAAATGGTGGTAGTTCATACAGATCTCCTTTGACGTAAATTGGTTTCGCAACTCTATTTTACCACAGATTTGTATGAACTACTTTTTTTCTCCCTCATCTGTTGCACTTAATAGTATAATTCACCAAGCAAAATAAAAAAGACCTGCCTCGGGCAGGTCTTTTTTTGTACAAAAATTCATTCGGAATAGGGAAGTTCGGGGATATGCCCCTGCACCGTCTGCCTGAGGCGATCAAAGTTGGCGGCATTGTTGGCGGCGAGCACCAAGGAAGGCGCGTTGTGGCGCAGCCGCGCCGAATCGATGGTGCCGATCACGCCGCCCGCTTCGCGGAGGATAACCGCTGCGGCAGCCCAATCCCACGGAAAGAGCCGCAGTTCAAAATACAACTCCCCCCTGCCCGCCGCAAGGTAACAAAGTTCCAACGCCGCAGTCCCGAGGCGGCGGAAATCATCAAGTTCGGGATAGAGCTCACGCAGAACGTTTTCGCAGAGCGGAGCATACTTTTTTTCGTATACGCTGAACGCCGTGAAGATGAGCGCATGGCGAAAATCGCGCTCCGATACGCCGATGCGCGAGCCGTTCAGATACGCGCCCTGCCCTTTGGCGGCATAGAAGACCTCCTCGGAATACGGGCTGTATACCATGCCGAACACTTCCTCCTCGTCTTCGACGAGCGCGACGGAAATCACGCTCAGCCGCATGCCGCGGGCAAAATTGGAAGTCCCGTCGATGGGATCGACCACCCAATAGAGCGCGCCGAGCGCGGCGTTTGCCGGCGATTCCTCGCCCAAAAACCCCGCCTGCGGCAGGATTTGCGCCAAAAGCTCCTTGAGGTGCGCCTGTACGGAAGTATCCGCCGTCGTCACCAAGTTGGAGACCGTCCCCTTTTCCGCGACGGTAAACTCTCCCATCATGATCGGCTTGCACGCCTTGACGGCGCCGCACACTTTTTGAATGAATTCCCCTGTGATCTGCATAGGCACTCCTGTCTCTTTTCAGATAAAAAGACGAGCCGAACGGCTCGTCTTTGAACAACTTATTTCCTGCCGAGCATACGGCGCACAAAAGGCGGGAGACGCTTTTCGCGCGAATCCTCTTCGGGTTCGGGCTCGGGCTGAGGCTGCTGCGCATAGGCGCCGGCGGGTGCCGCATACGGATCAGCGGCAGGCTGTCCGGGCTGCTGCATCGGCTGCTGAGCGGCATACTGCGGCTGTGCCTGCGGCGTTTGGGGCGCTCCGTATCCGTAAGCGCCGTACGCCCCGTAAGGCTGCTGCGGTGTCTGCGCCGGTTGAGGCTGCTGCGCCTGCTGCAAAGGCGAGCGGTAAGTCTGAGCAGCCTGTCCGTAGGGCTGCTGCGACTGATAGACGGGCTGTTCGGGCTGCGGCTGCGCCTGTTGCTGCATATACGGACTTGCGGGCGCCGCATACGGATCGGCAGCAGACTGAACAGGCTGCTGCATATAGGGATTTGCCGCGGCGTAGGGATCGGCAGCGGGCTGCGCGGGTTCGGGTTCGGGCTGAGGCGGCGCCATAAAGGCATTGCGCACCGCGTCCGTCTGTTCCGCAGCGCGGAAACCCGTCGCAATGACGGTGACTTCCACTTCGTCCTGCACGTTTTCATCGACGCATGCGCCGAAGATGATATTTGCAGAATAATCGACGACGCCATGAATGAGCCCTGCCGCCTTCGTCACTTCGTCGAGCGTGAGGTCAGGTCCGCCGACGATGTTGAGGATGACCCCCGTCGCGCCCTCGATCGTCGTTTCAAGGAGCGGCGAATTGACGGCGAGACGGACCGCGTCGATGATGCGGTTCTCGCCCTTGGCAACGCCGACGCCCATGTGCGCGTCGCCGCGGTCTTTGAGGACGGTACGCACATCGGCAAAGTCGAGATTGATAAGCGCGGGCGTAACGATGAGGTCGGCTATGCCGCGGATACCCTGTTTGAGCACCTCGTCCGCCACGCGGAGCGCGTCCGTCATGGTCGCGTTCTTGGGAACGACCTCGCGGATCTTCTCGTTCGGGATGATGACGATGGTATCGACGTATTTTCTCAGGTTTTCGATGCCCTTGATCGCGTTATCCATGCGGCGCTTGCCCTCAAATTCGAAGGGCTTGGTGACGACGGCGACCGTAAGGATCTTCTTGTCCTTTGCGATCTTCGCGATCACGGGCGCGGCGCCCGTGCCCGTACCGCCGCCCATGCCGGCGGTGATGAAGAGAAGGTCGGTGCCCTCAATGGCGCGCGCAAGCTCCTCTTTGCTCTCTTCGGCGGCCTCTCTGCCGATCTCCGGCTCGGCGCCCGCGCCGAGTCCCTTGGTGCGCTGTCCGCCGATTTGGATCTTCGTCTTTGCCTTGTTGCAGGCAAGGATCTGCGCGTCCGTATTCACGGCGATATATTCCGCGCTCGTGATGCCCGCCTCGATCATGCGATTGACGGCGTTGTTTCCGGCGCCGCCCGCACCGATGACGCAGATCTTGGCTCTGCCGCTCAACGTAAGATCGTTTGCGGGCGCGGGAGCGCTGCGGTCAGCCCCATCCCTTCCGACGAAGGGAACATTTTCGTTGAACATAGTAATTAACCTCCGAAAATCACATTGAGAAGTTTATTCAGCCATCCGCTCTGCAGATGGTCGTCGTAAGCCATGGCAAGAAGCGCGATGCGCGAACTCATGGCAGGCTTATTGTAGTAAGGAAGATCGGGCGCGAGCTGTTCGCAGATGCGGCTCACGCGCTTGGAGATATGCTCGAGCGCGCCGCGGATATCGGCAAGTCCCTCTCCGGAAATATACAGCGGTTTATAGTCGAGCTCCTTGGAGGAACAGTCCTCCAAAAATCCGCCGATGGATTCGCAGATCTCGTCGAGCCCCTCTTTGACGCACTCCACAAGCTCGTCAAGGTCGATGTCGTACGTCTCGCCGCGGAAGGAAAACTCGGTCCTGCCCGCGTTATCTTTGGAAAAAAGATTGGCGCGCGCAAGCAGGGCGACGGCGGCGTCATAGGAGAGCGCAAAGCGCTGCATGAGGCGCACGGCGATCTGTCCCTTTCCGACGAAATACGTCTGCTGCGCGAGGATACCGTTTCCCATCAATACGCAGAGCGTAGACGACATGAATCCCGCGTCAAAGAAGAGCGCGTATTCGTCGCGCGTTTCCGAAGGGATGAGATAGGACGCCATCGCGAGCTGCGTCGGAAGAAAGCGGAGTGCGATCTTGGTATCGGCGAAGATGGATTCCATCGCCTCCGCAAAATAGTTGCTGCAATAAAAATACGAGAGCACGCCGCTGAGCACTTCCGAAGAGAGCCCTATGGGGTTGACGACGCGGCGGTTATCTCCCGTCACATAGATCATGCTCGTGGCACGGATGAACCGATAGCCTTCAAGTTCCTCCCTGCCGCTTGCAAAGAGCGCGTCGATCTCCTTTTGCGAGATGCGGCGGCGCTTGGGGAATCCGAGCACCTGCTCCTTGGGCAGAACGCGGGTGAAGGCGCCGGGAACGCCGACGTACAGTTCGCGCACGCGTTCGTCGCAGATCTGTTCAACGGCGGTCAGCGCGCGGGAAATCGCGTCGGCAAGTTTTCCGATGTCGAAAAAGGCGGCGTCGTCGTAGCCGTCATACGGCTCCGTCTTGCTCGCTTTGAATACGAAGGTGTTGTTGACGCCGCGTTCCCCGATGAGAATACAGATCTCGGAGGAACGGATGTCAAGCACCGCTACGCTTTTCCGACTCATATAGATGCCCTCGCTGTGCCCCGTAAGAAAATTCCTTTCTACTATTATAACAGCGCGGCGGAAGTTTGTCAAGAAATGGCATGGTTTTTTCGATATTTCCCCTCTTATTTTATAGCAATATCGCGCCGTGCATAAAACGCACGGCGCGATATATCGGGAATCGATTTACAGATTTTTTACGAGGATCACACTCTCATATCCTGCAAGCGTGACCATGCCTTTTTCCGAGGAAAGACTGTCTTTTCCGGTGATATACAGAAGCGTCCATCCGCTCAGATCAAAGGGAAACGATACTTCCGTACCGAACATATTGTGCAATATGACCGCTTCCTGATGCTCCGAGACCATTTTGTATGAAGTGATGTTGGGGGCAGCGGTATATTCCTCGACCTCGCCCGCAAAGAGCGCCTCATTTTCGCACCGTATATGGATCAGCGTACGAATTGCCGACAAGACGGAATCAGGATCGGAATTCTGCTCCTCGAAGGGCTGCGTATAGTCGCTCAGATCCTCTTTTTTGCCATAAATGTTCCAATAATAAAGTTTTGTCGTCTGAAGCGGGTCGTTCTCTGCCCACGGGAAGGAAAGTTTGAAAATTTCACCGCTGTTTTTGTTCCCCAACATACCGAGTTCGTCTCCGTAATACATGAACGGAAGCCCTTCGAGCGTCAGGGAAAACATCTGTGCCTGTTTGATCTTCTTCGGATCGTTATCGTAAAATCCCGCCATACGGTTGACGTCTGCATCCGTTTGGAACGGCGCGTTGATAAAATCCCCGCCCGTTGCTGCGCGATAGGTCTCATAGTCGTCCGCGATCCTCTTTCCGAGCGCGTTCTGCGAATCGGGATCGTCGTATTCGTCCCCAATCGCATAAATCAGCCCCCAATCGAAATCGGAATGGATGGAGCGCATATACTCGGCACGATAATCCACGTCGCCCGTGAGGACTTCTCCGACAAGATAGGCGTCCGGATCGATCGAACGGCAATAATCGTAGAACCAACTCCAAAACGCATAGTTCTTCTCGTCAAACGTTTCGGAGTCGCCCTCTCTCACCTCTGCCGCAGAATAAATATGCGGCGCGCTGTCAAGGCGGAATCCGGAAACGCCTCTGTCAAGCCAGAACTTTGCTATTTTTTTGACTTCTTCCCGCGTCGATTCGTTGTCGTAATTGAGATCGGGCATATATCCACCGTAGAGGCTGCACGCGATCTGTCCCCCTTCGATCTCCGAATAAACGTCGTAAGGGATCCCGTCTTTATCGTACATGCTCCAACTATCGTAATTGAGCACCGCCGCATTCAAATCGAACGCCTCTTTGTTTTCAAGATCGTCATAAAACCAATAGTATTCGCGGTACGGGCTCTCCGGATCATTCAGCGCCTCCAAAAACCACGGATGCTTATTCGAAGTACAGTTGAGCACAAGATCGAGGATTACCGCGATCCCGCGCTTATCGCACTCTTCTATCAGTTCGTCAAAGTCCTCCAACGTGCCGTAATCCGGATCGATGGAATAATAATCTTCGATGTCGTACTTATGAAACGTGGATGCGGGCATAATCGGAAGCAGCCACATCATCGTGATCCCGAGATCGGTATCCGTTTTCGGGTCGCCGTCATTCAGATAATCGAGTTTTTGGATCAGCCCCTGTATATCCCCGATCCCGTCGCCGTCGGAATCGGCGAAAGAATATATGAACATCGTGTAACCGACGCCCTGATACGGCTTACTCATCTCGTACGTTACGGAACGGTCGACGGAGAGCGTTATGCTTTCCGCCGCACCGTCCGTCTGTCCGCCGCGGTCGTCGGAACATCCTGCAAATGAAGCGAAACAAGAGCCCGCCAATACCGCCGCAAGCAGCACCGCGCCCAATTTCTCAGCTTTGCTCATTTCTTTTTCCTCCTCGTAAGCAGATACGCAACGCCGCAGACGATGGCGATGACAGCCACGGCAATAAGCACGGTTCCCCACCAAGGGAAGCCGCCCTCATCGGAAGGCGTGTCTTCGGGCTGCGCGTCGGGATCCGTCTCGGGCGCGGGATCGGGGACCGCGCTCTTTTCCGTTATCGACACGTCGTATTCCGCGCTCTGCCCGCGATAAGAGACCGTGACCGTCTTTTCTCCGGAGGAAGAAGTATCAAATCCGTCGATCATCCTGCTTGTGATGGCGATCTCGCTCACAGAACCATCCGACCATGTTACATAGAGCCTTCCGCCGCCGAAGTCGTCGCCCACAGCATACTGTTTCTGCGTTTCTTCTCCGATCTCGATCGATGTGACGACGGGACGTGCGGACGGCGTGCCCGTCGCCTCGGTATATTTTCCGCTGAGATCATCTCTGTATTCATAGTCCTCTGCGGGATCGAAATAGACTTCTTCGGAATCTTCATTTCCGACAACGATCTGCGTACTCGTCGGAACGACCCACCATGTAAAAGAATACATATCGTCTCCGCTGAATTGGATCCCGTTCGGAATATATTGCGATTGCGTATTCGGACCATATTCATAGATCGGATAACAGTCAAAGTCATTGAAGTACTTTTCAAGGATATCGAGATAGAGGAGCGGCAGATTGGACGCCGCCTCACGCACCGTTATCGTGCCGTCATCATTCTCCGTCAGCGTTGCATCGATCCACCGATCGGCATTTTTCCCCGCAAGTACCTTCGCCTTGGCGTTGTAATCATCGATATTTTCAAAATCGAACGAAAGCGTTATATAAGTAGATTCCTGTTTGCTCCCGCCCATGCGGACATCGATCTCCACCCCGTCAAGTTCGCAAAATTCATCGAGTTTTTCCGCAAGAGCCTCCCCCTGCGTCATCATAAACGCCGTGTTGTTTCCCGCGGTATAATCTCTCCCGTCAAGCGTTTCTTCATCGCCGAAGACGCGCACAACGACGGATTTGCTTCCCGACAGGTCATCGTAAACGGTCAATTTTGAACAGACCATCGCCTCCGAACAACCGGCAAGCAGCGCAATGCACATTATCGCCGCCAAAGCCACACAAACTGCCCACTTTTTTCGCATATCACACCTCCTTATCGATTTCATTCTATACAATAACCGAATACAGAACAAGTGATGAAATTGCGATAAATTAGGATAAATTCGTTCTGTTTTTGTTTCGGAGGAACATTTTTGAAATAAAGAAAAAGCGTCTCCCTTCGGAAACGCTCTGATGAAAATCAACCTATCAAAATCAGGAAATATCCCCGATATCCACCCTGATCTCGCCTTCCGTCGTGACGACGACGGAGATGTTTCTGAAAACGCGCTCTGCGTCGCTCATGGAAAGATACCGCTCGACGGCTTGCGCCGTCATTTCGCCTGCGCGCGCGCCCGGGTCGATCAGTTCGATCTGCGTACCCTCGTGCATATAGACGCGGAAGACCGTCCAATTCTGCGCGGGCGATTCCAACGAAATGCGATCCACGTTCGCGCGGACTTCGCCGAGCGATTCCCGAAGGCGCCCGTAAATTTCCAACAGTTCCGAAAAATGCGCGCCGCTCGCTACCCCATTCGTGACCGTAAGCGTAAAACCTTCCAAAAGAATATGCCCGTCTGCGCTGCCGATCGTCTCCAAAACGACGCCCTCTTCATCGAGCAAGGTATACGTCCCCGCGTCGTCCGCGACGACGAACGCCTCCCTGCGCTCCACGATCTCCACGGAGATCGTCTCGGGATAGTCCTTTTCGATCGCGACGACTTCGAACCTCGGGTTTGCCTCGACGGTCGCGCGAACCTCGGAGAGATCGAGAAAGACGGAACTGCGGTTGACGTAACCGTTCAGCTCCTCTTTGAGCGTTTCGGCAGCCGCCGCGCCCCGCTCCGTATAGGTACGGAAATTCGCACGGACATATGTTACGGTGAAGATCGCATTCAGCCCCGCCGCAATGACCGCGACGAGCAAAACAAACGCGATGACCGTTGTGAGTATCGATCTTTTCTTCATTGGTATCTCCGAAACGCGCCGCTATACGCGCACGCGCCTGATCTCTGCGCCCAACCGTTTGAGTTTCCCGCGGAAGTCGGCGTACCCTCTGTCGATATGCGAGAGGTCGAGCACTTCCGTACGTCCTTCCGCGCCGAGCGCGGCAATGACGAGCGCGGCGCCGCCGCGGAGATCTCCCGCCACAACGCTCGCGCCGTGCAGGCGCCGCACGCCGCGCACAAAGGCATGCCGTCCTTTGACTTCGATATCCGCGCCCATCTTCTGAAGTTCGGGAACGTATTTGAAGCGCGTCTCGAACAGATTTTCCACGATGAGCGCGCCGCCCTCCGCGCCGGCATTGAGCGCCGTCGCCTGCGCCTGCAGATCGGTCGGGAATCCCGGGAAGGGCATCGTTTCGATGCGTCGGTTGCAACGCAGCCGCCCGCGGCTCTCTATTTTTATTTTATC
>DBGBVX010000119.1:0-25159 GCA_048370055.1 Candidatus Gallimonas sp.
CAAGGGTGAGTCCTGCAACACTAAAAAAGAATCTGGCGCTTTTAAACGCCAGACCCAAGAAGGTTTTACATTACCATACACCACAAGATTTGTTTGATCAAAATCTTTCTAACTGTTGCACTTAAGTTGACAATTCACCCAGACAGATGAATCTGATCCTGCTTCAAAGATCGGTTACATCAGGTCACATTGAAATCCTTCACAGCAGCAGCCGCATTGGAGCCTGCCCACGCCTTATTAAAGCGAATATACACGGTGTCCCCTTCCGTTACAGCAATGCTCGCTGTATTCCAACTAAGAGATTCAAGCGCATCGCTTAAACAAAGCACACTTCCAATACTCGTATAGCTGTTCACTTTTTCATTCTCTGCGTTATATCTGTCGTAATTCAACGCGCAAGAACTATAATCAGAGCCGTCGCTTGTTTCATCAACAGCACGGTACATGAAAGTGAGCGTGCCCGTCGCATAGACGTGAATTGCAATATAGCTATTGGTAGGCGAAGAGCCGACTTGCGTTTTATACGAACCGTCGTCCTGCAAAATGAACGTTGCATCGCTTGCGCTAGGTCCGACAAGCTCTACCACGAAGGGCGCACCTTCCACATAGCTTGCATAGAAGGTCTTATCGCCGTCCATCGTGATGGCGGTCGATTCAAGCGCGGTACCGCTCTGCGTATCCCCTGCATACCAAGCGTCGAAGGAATAGCCGTTATCGTATGCGGGTTCATAGTCGGCAAGATCGATCTCCGTGCCCGCCGCGATTTGGAAGGTCTCCGAACGCTGAGCCACATCGCCATGTGCTCCATAGACGATCGTGAGCGTATGCGCTTCGGTCCAATTTGCATACACGGCGACTTCATCCGATGCAGGCGTAATGCTCGTGATGTAGTCCGTGCTGTTTGCCTCGAGCGACCAGCCAAGGAAGAGATAGCCTTCAACCGCCGCGGGAACGGGAAGTTCGGTTGCGATACCCTGATATACTGTACCGATCACAGGCGCCGTACCGTGCTCGCCCATTACAAAAGCAATGGTTGCGGTGACGGGCGTGAGCGTGCACGTATGTGCGTCGACATCGATGACAAGCGTGTAGTGCGCAATATAGACGCCGTTTTCTTCGAAGAATACATCGTAGGTGTTCTCCGAAGTCTCAGTGTAATCGCCGCTCATGACGTCGCCATCGGTAGGCGTGAACGTGATCGTCCCTCTGCCGTCGAGATGGACCGTCCCCTCCGTGCAATTATAGTCGCCTGCAACGCTCATATCGAACGCAGTAAACGATATATTGCGCACGCGGACGCAGTCGGCTCCGTAATTTCCGAAACCATCCTTTCTGTACATGATCCAAAGCACATCGCCGGCTTCCATTTCGCAGGAGAATTCATGCCAGCTCGTATCGGATTCACCGCCGCCCGTTACCTTCGTATCACTTGAATTGAGATAAATGCGGATGTAGTCATAGGTGGCGCTTTCCGAACTGATCCACCACTCAAGGCTGACCGTACCGGGAGCATAGGCGGTGATCGTCATAGAAGCGAGGGAACTATCTTCACCGCCATTGGTACTCTGATAGTAGCCGTCCTGCTCGCTGAAGCTGAATCCGTAATCGTCGTTTGTTGCGGAAACGGGAGGCGTGCCTGCGGGCTCAAGCGCAACGGAATAGGGTGCGTGATCTTCCCACACTGCCGTAAGGGAGGTTGCCTCAGTGATCGTGATCGTATCGGTCGTGATCGCCTCGCCGTCCGTATACGTCCATCCCGTGAAGAGCTTGCCGTCGATATAGATCGTTTCGGGCGCGTAGTCGGAAAGCGTGATCACGTCGTTTACGGCGACAGAGATGGGATCAGGATTTACAAGCGACGCCTGCGCATAGTCGATGGTGAGCGTGACCGCTGCATCCCACTTGGCATAGACGGTAACGGGCGATTCGCCGACTTCGATGGAGGTGATCGCGTCGCCGTCCATCGCCTCGGTCGCGAACCAACCACGGAACACGAATCCCTCTGCCTCGGCGGAGGCAGGGAGCGCGATCACACAGTTTGTATAAGCTGTGATCCCCGCAGGCGCCGTGCCGTGATTGTTCATCTCGAAGGTGATGGTCGTTGTAACAGCCTGCGCCGTATACGTCATACCCTGCGCGAGCGTAATGGTGTAGTGCGAAATGTTCTCGCCGTCCGCATTGCGGAAATAAACGTCGAGCGTGCCGTCTTCATTGCGCTCATAGACGCCCTGTTCGTCGCCGCGGGTGATGCCGCCCCTGCCGTCGAGCGTGATATTCGCTTCGTTCGTGCAGGTGTAAGTGCCCGCGATCGTCATATCGAACGCTTCATAAGCGAGGTTACGGATCCAGACCGTATCGGCGCCCGTATTGTCGCTACCATCCTTATCGTAAATGAACCACAAAGATTCTCCCTGCTCCAAAACGACGGAATAGGATACCCATCCGTTTTCCGCAGGGCTTGCGCCGGCGGACAGATTGTTCGGATTGCCGCTCACCCGCAGCTTGTAGCCGGTAGTCGTTGTTCCGTCACCGATGACAATGTACAGATAGTCGGATCCTTTCGTAGATACCTGATACTCAAACGTGACGGTACCCGCCATGAACGCCGTGATGTACATCCGCGCATTTCCGTTATTGACATCTTTGTTCAGACTTGAATAGTACCCGTTCTCGGCGTCGTATGCAAAGCCAAACTCGGTGGAACTGCTGTTGGGATTCTGCCCGATCTCGGAATTGACCGTGTTCACCGCGAGCGTATACGCCGAACCCGAAAGCGTGAGCGTATAGTGCTCCGTTCTTGCGCCGTCTACGATCACGTATGCGTCGAGAACGCCCTCTTCGACGACGGTATACAAGCCGCTCTTATTGCCGAGCGTGAATTTGCCGTAGCCGTCGAGAACGAGAGCTTCGCCCTCCGTCGCCGTGTAGGTGCCGTCCAACCCGTCATGCTCGATCATGGTCGTGCCGTTGTAGCCGTAAGAGGTGAGAACGGTTTCGCCCTGCAAAATATAGAGCGTCTGCGTTTCGTAGCAGCTTCCCGCAGCGACAGTGCTGCCGCCCTCAGCGGCGTCTTTGAAGGCGACATCGAAGTAGACAACGCCGTTCTTTACAAAGACAGAGTGCTCCGCACCCGCTTCATCGGTAAACGAGATCGTGCGGACCATACCGTTTGCCCAATAGGAGCTGCCGGGCTGCGAGGACGAAGGCGCGCTCGTCTCGAAGGGGATGAGCAGGATAACTGCGCTCCACTCCGGACCTGCCGCAACGCCGCCGGTGGGACGATAACTCATGACGATCACGCCCGTGGAGAGCTGCATATAGGCAGGATACGTACTGCTTTCCTCGCCGCTGTAATTATACGTCTGGAATTTGAAGGTAGCGTACCCCTCCTCGTCGTTCCTTACATAGTCGATGATCTTCGCCCCGTATTGGAACGGCGAGATGCCATGACCGCTCTGATTTCCGTCAGCATCAATTTGGAAGTATGTGTTCCCGTAAGAGTAGGCTACATGATGTGCCGTTGCCGTACCAAACTCATCGTTGCCCGTGTAATCAAATACATCGTACGTGTGATAGTACGGCTCGGCGACTGCCCAATGCGCATAAACGGTGATGCTCTGCGTGAGCGGCGTTTCGCCGGAGATCCATTCGTCGCCATCGGAAGCCGACGTGAACCAACCGAGGAAGCGGTATCCGCTCTGCGTGGGCGGGGTGACCTCGTAGGTCTCGCCTGCGCCGATGCCGTTGTAAACCTCTGCTTCGGGCGCGCCGTCGTAGTTGAAATCCGTGGTGAGCGTAACTTCCTCAAGCCACTTGGCGTACAGCGTAATGGTCTCGCCGACGGTATCCGCCGTAACGGAAGTGACCGCCTCGCCGGAGAAGTCTTCCGACGTAAACCAACCGCGGAACACATATCCGTCCGCTTCCGGCTCAGGGAGCTGCGTATACGCGATATTTACGTTGAGCGTGACCTGTTCGTGCGAACTGTAATCAGACGAAAGGATGAGCGTTGCCGCGGGCTTTTCGATCGTGAACGTACTGCCCGAAAGGGTCAGGCGATAGTATTCCGTTCCGTCTGCAAGATAGACGTCGAACCCATACCCCGCGCCCTCTGCGGCGGCGGTATAACTGCCCGTTTTGCCTTCGTACTCTACGCCGCCGATACCGTCAAGCCTGATTTCGGTATCTCCGGACGTGTATACGCCGTAGAAATTATCGAGCGGGCTGATAACTGCATTAGAAGTCCCGATGGTCGCAAGCGAGGAGCCGACGGCAAGGATGGGCGCCGCGCCCTCCGCCGTTCTCACGATAACCGTCTTGGAATCGCGCAGATTCTGCGCCGTGAGCGGATCGCCGAATCCGTCAGTGACGATGACGCCCGCGTAGATGCGGTTGTTATACACGAGCACGTGCGCCTGTTCGCCGTCTTCGGCGAGATAGGTGACAACGCGCGTGGTACCCAACGTTGCGCCGCCCGCTACATAGTTGATCTGTGCGTTGTACAATACGTTCCCCGAATCGGGTTCATCCGCCCTGACGACCGTATAAATGTCGGAAGGGATCGTAAGATTTGCACGGTCGCTATACGCAAAGACAAGCACGCCGTTGCTGTACCACATGTAGTTCGTGGTACCCGAAGAGTTTGTGAATGTGATCAGTCCCGTTTCTTCATCGTATGACGTGACCGTACCCGTCACCGTGCCCGTAATATTGCCATAGACGTCGATGGTGACGGTCGCAGAGGAACTTGCGGAATTTGTTCCGTATGTATTTTTACCCGCATACGAGCCCGCATATCCACGAAGAGGATCCCACTTGGCATAGAGTGTAAACTCATTCGGCGAATCGGGAAGAGGCACATTTTCATCCATGGAACCGCCCGAGAACTCAGCGCTGAGATACCAACCGTTGAAATAGTGCGTATCGGTCGGCTCGAGACGATCGGAATAGTCTGCCATGATCTCGGCGAGCGTATCGCCCGCACCGACCTGAATGGTGGTGCCCGCCCCGTCGGGTCCTTCAAAATACAAATTCAGCGTAACTTTGACGACCCACTTCGCATAGAGCGTCGTATCTTCCATAGGGATGAACGGCGTTCCCACTGCCTTCGTGCAGTCTTCATCATAGAACCATCCGCGGAAGAGCATCGTCTCGTTTACGGGAACGGGAAGCTCGTACGCCATGCCCGCATATACATCTTCGCTGTTGACGGTGGCATACTCCCCTGTTTCGAACGTGATCGTTACTTCGGGGCGGACTGCCTCGTAGGTATTCTCTTCCGCGTTCAGCGTGATCTCGTAATAGACGCCGCCGATCGTGGCGCCGATCACACCGTCGGAGACAATCGAATATGTGCCGCTCTGCTCCCCTGCCGTAACGGTGCCGAATCCGGAGACGACAAGCGCGGTCTGCGCGTCGCCGAGCGAGCCGCTGTAGCTGCCCTGAAGCCCGTCGAGCGTGACCACCTGCTCGCCGTTGTAGCCGAAGGTGAAGAGCACTTTATCGCCCTGCGAAATATAGAGCGAAGGCGCGTTATAGCATGCGTCTGCCGCGATCTCGGTGCCCTCGATATCCGCAAAGACGACGTTGAAGTAAACTGCGTCATCGTAGATGAGAATACTCATCTCCGTATCGCCGCCTACGGGCGCGTAGGTGATCGCAAGCACGTTGTGGATGAGATCGACCTGCCATGCGGACGCAACGGCGTCTTCCGATGCCAAAGACGCAGCGGGCACCCATACCACAACATCACGCCAACTGCTTTGGCGAGGGAGCACGAGGATCCCCGTTGCAGCGTCCATATAGCCTGTGAGCGTCGTATCATCGCGCACGACGGAGAGTATCCCTGCCTCATAATCGGAGATGCTGAATTGGAAATTATAGTTGAAGGGATAGGCGGTACCTGTTCCCGCGCCGTTTGCGTCGAGCGTGATATTTGCGGTCAGCCAACTTGTCTCCATTCCGACTACGCCGGTATCACCGGTAGCGTCGAACACAACGGCGTAATACGTCTTGTTATCGTAAGGCGCAGGAAGTTTGGGCGCCGTTACATGGCGGTACTCGATGTTGTACTCCGCATTGCTGTAAGGCGTGTAGCCCGCATGATTGTAATCCGCTTCCACGGGGCTGCCCGCCGTCCAAAATGTCGTATCGGAAAGCGCGGGGAGATCCATCTCCTCTTTGCTCTCCTCGTTATCGGCGCACTCGCTCGCCGTGCAGTAACGGACCGCCTTGCCGCCCGCCTCCATTGTGGGCGCCGTGCCGATCTCCCACGCGCCGAAGGTGTGCGCAACTTTCGGGATCGTATAATAAATTTGGAACCCGTAGGAGGAATTGCTGTAAAGGCGTTCGCCCGTCTCCGTATGTGTCGCGTCCGAAATGGTTTCGACCTCATCCCAGAATGCCGTATCCGAAAACGCGGGAAGCTCAAGCTCATCCCTGCCGCCGTCGTTTGCGGTGCATTCGCGGTGCGCGAGCCCCGTCTCCGTGAGCGTAGGATCCTTGTCGATCGTCCAATTCGCCGCCCATGTATGCGCGTTTTCATCGGCAGGAATCGTGACGTCGACCGTAAAGCCGTACTCCGCGTTGGTGTATGTCGCCGCCCCTTCCGAGGTATGCGTTGCCGGCGTCGTCACCGCATACGCCCAAAACGCCGTATCGGAAAGCACGGGAAGCGTAAGTTCCTCCCTGCCGCCGTCGTTCGCGGTGCACGCGCGGTATGCCGTGCCCGTCTCCGTGAGCGTAGGCTCCGTTCCCATCGTCCATTTCTGCCCGTCGAAGGTGTGCGCCTGCGCGGGGATATCGACGTCGATCGTGAGCCCGTACGTTTCGTTCGTATACTCCGCCTTGCCTGCCGTACCGTGCGTGGCGGGCGTGATCTCCGTATACTCCCAAAATTCCGTATTTGTAAGCACGGGGAGCTCGACGGGCGTTCCCGTGCCGCCGTCGTTTGCGGTGCAGTACTGTACGGCGGAACCGACGGCGCTTGCCGTAGGTTCTTCCACGATGACCCAATCCGCCCCCTCGAAGGTATGCCCTTCCGCGGGAAGGACTACCTCGACCGTGAGTTCGTACTGCGCATTTGTATAGGCAGCCGCCCCCTCCGAAGCGTGCGTGGCTTCCGTCGTGATACCGTAAGTCCAAAATTGCGTATCGGTGAGCACGGGAAGCGTGAGCTCTTCGGTCCCGTCGCCGTCAACGCAGGACCGAGTCGCAATGCCGCTTTCGGTATCCGTAGGCGCTTTTGTGATCGTCCAGCTGCCGTATGTATGCACATGACCTGCGCACGCAGCTGCAAGCGCACAAACCGCCGCACTTGTTATTGCAAGTAACAATAACCTACGTTTTTTCATATCGCATCTCCTTTTTTATTTTATGTTACGGCACATGCAGAACATCTGCCGAAAACAATCGCCCATCCCGAGGGATTCAGTTCCCCTCGGCATAATTTTCAAGAAGGGTAAGCCCGCTCTTCAGATCGCCCCATGCGTTGACGCGGTAATACTTCGTTGCGCCGTCTTCCGTGAGCGCGATCACCGTGCCGTTGGTCGCAAGCGAGCCGCTCACGATCTGCCCTTCGAGCACTCTGCCGACCGTTCCTTCGCTCTCCGAAAGAATAAAGACGTTTGCTCCCGCGACCGTGATCACGCGCAGGACGCTGCCGTCTGTGCCCGCCGCCGTGCATGTGCCCGTCGTGAAATAGTCATAGAAGGAAACCGCTCCGCTGCCGCGGACGAGTACGACACCGTTCCCCACGACCATGCCCGTGACCGTAACGCTCCCGTTCGCCGCGGAGGCGTTGATGACGAAGCCCTCATCGTTGATGGAAGCCATTCCGGTGTAGCGCACCGTTCCGACCTCTGCGTCGCCGCTCTGCACGGTGATCACCGCCTGACCGTAAACGTCGATAGAGATGAAGTAGCCGCTGTTGATCACGCCCGTGTAGTTTGTTGCAAGAGGGTTCCCGCTGTAAATATCGCCGAGGACCTGCACGGTATAGTAAGATTCCACATCCTGGCCGCCCACGGAAACGGTGACGGAGAAGCGGTAAAATCCTGCCATATTGAAATTGATGGTCGAGGTATCGACGGCGTTAGACTTCTGCGTGCCCGTGAGCACGCCGTCGGGCGAAAGAATGGTTATCAGTTCAAGGAACGCGTTCCTTGCGTTCGTGGTGTTGCTGTTTTTCTGAATCACATAGGACGAGATCCCGACGATCGCGCCGTCCGTGATCACGGAATTTTCGAACACTTCGCCCGCAAATTCCCCGCTTTCGAACTGTTTGACGGTGAGCACGTTGAGAAGATCGGCAATGTAGAACGTTGCGTAACTTCCGTGCGTGAAGCTTGGAGAAGGATCGACAAACCGCACCGTCACTTCCTGCCCCTGCACCGTGTAATTCAGCCGCGTCGTTGTGTTATACGCTTTGTTGAAATTGAAGAGCCCGTGTCCGTAGCCGTCGAGGAACACATACATATCCTCCGTCTCGTACACGCCGTAGTAACGGTCGCGTTCATCGATCGTAAACGTCTTGTTCTCCAAATCGAGCACAAAGCGATAGGAATACGTTCCATAGTCGCTGTTTTTAACGGCATAGAGGAAGACGACGTCCGCCTCGTAATCCGCTCCGCCGTTGACGAGGTTGCCGACCTCCATGCCGGAGACGGAGAATACGCGCTCGTTTGCCACGATCAGCTCGTAGCCCTCCGCCGAGGTCACGTTGAGCAGCGCGTTTTTGCCGTCCACCGTGCCAGAGAAGGTCATGTTGGCATATTTCAGGGCGCCGGAAGTTTCGCGGATCCTGCCCACGGAAGCGCTCTCCATCGTGAAGGCGTATGTGCTGCCGTCAAAGGTGAGCGAAGAGTTCGCGCCCGCCTCCTGAACGAAATCGTCGGCATAGACTGCCTCGCCCCATGTGACGGTATAATAGGTATCGGAGCTCGTCTTTTCGGCAAGTTCCACCTTGAGCGCGTACCACATCGACTTGGAGCCGTCGCGCTTTGTGATGCGGAAAGTATCGATGCTGTACGACGTATAGGTGAGCGTGAGCACGTGCGTAGCCGACCTGTTGATCGTCACGCTCGTATCGATCTGCCACACGGCGTTGTTGAAATACACCATCGGGCGCTTGGCGTCGCTGAAGGTCATCTTGAGGGAATTATCGGGATCGAGCACGATGATGCCGTCGTCATAGTAGAGCGTATAATCATAGGTGCCGATGCGGACGATCATGGTGTGTTCGTCGATGCCGGAGACGACGGTGACGCGGCTGCCGCCGTGCGTGATCGTGCCGTCTTCACCGATGACGAGCGCGCCGAGACGCGTGACGCCCGAAGTATCCGCATAGGTATCCACGGCATATGCGCCCCATTCGTCGCCCGTCGAGCCCCATCCGAGGTCCTCCGAGTCGCCGCTGTCGTCCTCCACGACAGGGATGGTCGTGAGCGTGGTGCGATAGGTGCCCTTCATGGCATTGTCGAACACGACGACCTGCGCCTGCCTGACGATCCCTTCGTATTCGAGCGAAACCGTATATACGCCCGGCGTGAAGGTATCGACTTTGCCGGATACCATCTCGTTGGTCACGGAGATCTCCTCCCCGCCCGACGTGATCGTGAACAGATCGCGGGCATACAGCGTATCGCCGGCGAATACGGCGGCGGTGTTTGCGGTGATCTCCACCTCCGATTCCACGATCAGAGGATAGCGCACCTCGACCGCTTCGGCGTCCGGTCCGCCCGGATACACCTTGATCACGATCTCCTGCTCGCCCTTCTCCTGCAGGTCGGCTCCGCTGACGACTTCGGCGTACACCGTAATGGAATCCGCCCAATCGGGATTCTCCGTAAGCCCCATCCGCACGCCGTTCACCCATACGTTGAGGTTGCTCAGAACGTTATAAGACTGCGTTCCCTGCGGCAGGGTAACATAGTCGTTCACAAAACGCACGGTGCAGGTGTATTGCTGCACGCGGTATGTGATCGTCTCCGAGACCCTTTCAAAGACCGTCTCGCCCGTCCACTGATTGTACGGGGTGTAGCAATACGGGATCTCGAGCGTGACTTCGTAGTCGCCGGGGGTATCGAAGTCCACTTCATCCAACCCTTCGAAATAGCTCGTCGGGATATCCGTAAAGCGTATCCCGTTGATAATGACGACAAAATCCTTTGCAAAGTCGTAAGTGCTCTGCTCGGTGCCCCGCGCCACGGAGACGACATCGGACGAGGCGAACTCTATGATCGCGCCGTCGCGCACCTCCACCGTCGCCGTGCACTGTTTTCCGCCGTAGGTGAGCGTGATGATATTGCTGCCCGCCTTGGAATAATCGACGGTGCCCGCGATCATGTCGCTCGTAACGGGGATGACCTCGTCGCCGCGCCTGATCTCGAACAGTTCCGTAAGATCGATATAATCGGAGTTCGGATAGGTGATCACGGTGCGTCCGGTAAGAACGATCTCGCGGTCAGCCACCACCTTGACCATTGCGGTCACTTCGGCGGAGCCTGCTTCGGAGGAATAGCGGAACACGACGGGGTATTCCTGCCCGACGGCGGCGTCCGCAAGCGCGGAGACGTCGATCATATCCTCGGTCACGCGGACGGCGGCGCCGTCGATGTACAGCGAAAAGAGCGAGGTGTAATCGAAGTCCTTTACGGCGCTTGCCTCGAGCTCGAACGTGCGGTAAGACGGGATCGCCTCGATCGTATGCACGTTGGCGACGTGTACGGTGAGAGAGGCGCTCGTTTTATAAAAGGAGACCGTATAAGTATAGTTTCCTACCGCTTCCTGAACGTTCGACTCGATCATATCCTCCGTGATCTCGAGCGGTTCCCCGTCCAACGTCGCGGTAAAGAGAGACAGATAGTCGTAGCTGTCCCATTCATCCTGACGGACAGTTACCTCCTGCATGGAGAGTTCGATCGTGCATACGGATGCTTCGACCGTAACTTCTGCCTCGGCAGTTTTTTCCTCGTAGGTGCAGAGGACGGAATACGTTCCCGCCTCTTCCGAGACGTCCGAGCTGTCGATATAGGAGGCGAGGACTTCAACGCTCTGCCCGTTCCGCGATATGGAAAAGAGCGACGTATAGTCATACGTCGCTACTTGGTAATCCTTGATCGCGACCTCATTCTCCGCTGCGCTCACGACGATCTCCGTCCCCGTATCGGGGTTGGGATTGTCCGGCCCCGGTCCGGGCGCAGGGGTATCCCCCCCGCCCGAACACGCCGCCGCGAGGAGACTGATGCCCATAAGCCCCATCAGGCAAAGGGCGACTTTCCCGCGAATTTTCATGTTATTACCCCACAATATCCTGCTTTCTTTTCCGAAACGACGATCAGCGCTTCAACTGCCAGTCGCCGACGTTATAGATCTCGATCCAGAACGTCCGCGTGTTGTTCGACTCGAAATGGATGAGCAAACTGCCGTTCGTATAAGAAAGATCCCATGAGCTCGTTCCGACGCCTGCATTCGTCAGATCCGTATTTGCTGCCGATCTGCTGTAGCCAGCGGCAGTCATTGCAGCCTCGATCTTATCCACCCATGCGTCAGCGTCTTTGAGATGGCTGTTTTCGTCAAGTTCGGACGCCGTGACCGACGCGGTGACCGTGACGTAGTCGGCATACTCGATGCTGCCGTCCTCATTTTCGGTCTCGTACCAATCGAAGAAGGGACCGGAGAGCGCGTCGCCGAAGATGTTCATGAACACGGTCGGCGCGGGAACAGCGGAATCGTAGACCGTTGCGAACAGCGCGTCAGCCGCGATCGCAGTCGCGCCGCCGACCGTGCTGTGGTTGGGATAGTAATAGCGTACGGAATACTGATCCCACGTTGCCATCGTGCCGCGCTCGATGTACCCTGCAAACACTTTGAACGCGGAGTTCTCGACGATCTCGGTCTCGCCGAATCCGGAGTACGTCGTCGTGCAATAGCCGATATACGTTCCGGAGACGAGCGAATACGGGAAGCGCGTGGAGACAAGATTGCCGTTTGCGTCAACGGTGATCTGAAGCGGGTAGGAGGACGAAGCCTCTGCGCTCGAAGCGTTGCTGTGCGCGGAGATCTCCATAGCGATATCGCGCGTGATCGCGTCGGAACGAAGTTGGAACACATGCGTGTTGTTTGCGCCTGCGCCCACATATTCGAACACGTTCACGGAGAAATCGAATCCGGGCATCGCGTCGAACATATCGCCGGAGACGCGGCGGGTGCCGTAGAACACCTGACGGGAGCTGTCGTAAGCGAATTCCTCATAATAACCGTCGTTCGGCTTGTAGCCCGTAAACTCAATGCGGAAGTTGTTGCCGTCCATCGAGGCGGTGTATTCCGTCGTCCTTGCAAACAGAATGCCCTCTTCGGTGACCCAGCCCCTCAGCCCGGGCGTACCCTGCGAACTCGTGTAGTTCTTGATGGCGGGATACTCTGCGGGCTCGCTGTCCGCCGCAAGTTTCGCCGCAAGGGCGGAAGCCGTGGCGCCGCCTGCGGATTCGATGGTATAGTCGCCCTCGTCGCCCGAAGGCGCGTAGGTCGTCGTATCGGCAGTCGTGAACTGATAGTTCTTCTGCGACTGCATCGTCGTGAGCGCCTTGCTCAGCAGGTCGGCATGCTCGGGCGCGTCATATGCCTCCGGCATGGGGACTTCCGTCTCGCCGATATCCGAGAAGGTGAGCTCAATCGTCGTGTAGCTCATCGCGTCGGGATCTTCCTCCGTATTCTCGCCGTAGAGGAGGACTTCCGTCTGACCGAGGAGCTTTTCGATGGCGGTACCCTCATCGTTGAGCACGAAGATGATACGGTTGAGCGTATCGGAAAGCAGAGGCGTAAGGCTGTAGGAGAGATAGGTCATCAGATAGAGCGAATCTGTATCGGTATCATCGACGGTATAGACGTACTGCTTCGCATCGTCGTCATAGAGCTGCTTGAACTCGTTGACGTTGAGCTGACCGATGTGGTTGTACAGATGCTGCGTCTCCCAAACGACAGCCTCGCTCATGTAGTCCGTAACGACCTTCTCTTCGACCTCGTTGTTTTTGTTAATGAACGCCGTTTTGAGCTCGTGTCCGTCCGTGACGGCGTCGCCGCGCAGGTAAAGGTTTTCCGTCCACTCCGCGGCGCCCGACATGGGATCGTTGGGATCGTTCTGCCATCTGCCGTACCAAGCGCCGTCCTCCATCTTTACCTCCATGTTGTAAACGTGCGTGGAGTTATTGTAGGAGGCGTTGTAATCCTGATAGATATCGGTGAGCGTACCCGTGACGGTGATATTCTCGTTGCCGAGCGCAGCGATCATATCGCCCGTGAGCAGACCGACCTGCCCTTCCGCCGTCGGCGCGATGATGGTGATCGTTCTTGTAACGCTCACCGTTTCGTCTGCCACGGCGGTCGCGGTCACTTGCACCGTTTTGTTGTACGTGACGTCGCCGATGATCTCGAGTTCGCCGTCCGCGCTGATGGTTGCAAGCGTTGGATCGGAGACAGACCACTTGACCGCCGTATTGTCCGAACCGGTGACGGTCGCCGTGAGCTGAAGCTTATCGCCCTTTTTGAGCTGACCGTTGCCGAGCCCGCCCATTTCGATCGAAACGGTGGGATCGGGCGTAACGATCGGCGTATCGGGATCCGGGTTGGGATCGGGATTTTCGGGATCGCCCGTGCAAGCCGTAACCGAAAGCACCATTGCCGCGGAAAGGATCGCCAACGCGCCGCCTCTGAGAATGTTCCTGAATTTTTTCATTCTGATTTCTCCTTTTTTATTTGAAAAGCTCTTCGCTTATTCAGTTCTCTGTGTTGACTTTCCACACATATACGGTAAAGTCAAGGTTGTTATCCACGACGGCGACTCTGACGTTCCCCTTTACATATTCGCCGTACGCATTGCGGACAAAGCCGGACGATTCCAAAAGACCCTCCGCCGCTTCCAACGAAGATGTGATGGTATAGTCGTCGTCGAGCAGGACGTCGTAGTAGAGCATGACGCAGGGCGTGAGGTTGCTCGACCCGCCGACGCTCTGATAGGTGGTCATACCGAACCCGTAGCTGTCGCCAAGGACGCTGTCGAACATGGGCAGCGCCGCGTCGATATCGTCTACGCCGAGGAACGCTTCAAGATATTCCGCCGCATTGACCGCAACATCCTCAGACCCCTCGGGCGATTCATAGATGGTGAGATCGGACCACGACGCAGGGATGTTCCTCGTTTCGAACGAGACGTTCTCCGCCGCGGCGGGCAGGGCAGCCGTACCGAAATCGCTGTACGTCAGCTCAATCACGCCCGACATATTCCCGAGGTAGAAGAAGAACCCTGCGTCGACGATATAGCCGTCGCGGACGGTGACGTAAGGCGTGAACGACTGCGTATCGGAAGTGTATCCGCGGGTGGCGAACATCCCGTAAAGCTGCATATCGCTGCCGATGCCCTGATAGAACATGGAGGCGACCGCGTTCATGGGATCGTCCACATAGAACGTGTACTCGCCCGTCTCTTCATCGTGATAATACGATGTGAAGATCTCCGCCGCGAAAGCGAAGGAAGGCTTTGCCGCCGAAAAATCGCCCTTGAAAGCCCTGCCGGCGGAATACGCGCCGTCGTCGCCGAGGAAGAAGGTGTTATAGAGCCCGTCGTCGATCTTCTTGTAGCCGTAGTACTCGCCCGTGTATGTATCGATATAGTCGCTCGTGCCCGCCACGGAATCGAAGGGGCTGAAGAAACACATTTCGGGGGTGATCGTCTCGGTAAAGCCGCTGATCGTGTACCCCGTTCCGTACGCCTGCGAGATCGAACGGAATTCGAGCGTGTAACTCGTCAGGCTGCGCATATTTTCGAGCGCTTGGTTGAGGATATCGTGAAGATCGTCGTGCGGATAGCGGTTGACGGTGGGCACTTCGACAACGCCTGCGCCGTAGTTGATGATCCCCTCGTACTCCTGAATCGACTTATAGCCGTAGGAGACCGTAAGACTCGGGTTGGCGACCATATGGATCCCCATGATCTCGCCGTCCTCGATGACGAGCGCGAGGCTCTCGGGGTCGAAGTCATACGGGTTTGCCGAAGCGATCATGCGCTGCATGAGCGTCGCGTCCGAGCCCGTATACGTCCACATCCAACTCTCGTCGTCAAACGTGAAATCGGCGACGGTGAGCCCTTTGAAGTTGTTGTAGTAGCCCGCGTTCTCCCATGTGATCTCACGGTCGTTATCGTCGAGCATGGGCGTGTATTCTTCGGTGTTCATGAAGCTGAGGCTCGCCTGCTGCGCGACGCCGTCCACATTGGCGCAGTAGAGCGACGCATTCTCTCCGAGCGTGCCGTCGTAATATTCGGCGTACCAATGCGTTCCGTCCATCGCCGTTGCCACATTATAGTCGTAGCTGTCGACAAACTCCTCCGTGATACCGACGTTGTAGCGGTTGACCGTGAGCGTGCCGTCGAAGCGGAGCATGGTCTGTTCGGCAAGGACATCGATCATCGACTGCGTGAGCGCGGGACGGGCGAAGATCGTGAACGAGCGCGTCGCGGTGAGCGAAGAATTGCGCGTACTCGTTGCCTGAACCGTGATCTCCGTATTCTCCTCGACCTCTTCCGCCGTGAGATAGCCGTTGCTGCTGATGGTAGCGTATTCGCTGCCCTGCGTGACCGACCAAAGCACCTGCTGCTGTACGCCGTCGACGGACGCGGTGAGCATGGTGCGCTGTCCGCTGCGGAGATCGCCCGCCGCGCTGATCGCGAGGGTGACGCCCGCAAAGCTGCCCGTTGCGGGAGCGGAATCGTTATACCCTTCCGCTCTCGCCGCCACGCTGAAGGTGAAATCTTCCGCAATGGAGCTCACCTGATAATACGTCGTCGAGACGACATGCTCCTCGCCGCCGACCGTGACGACATATTGCGTCGCGTGCGTTACGGAATCCCATGTGATGAGACCGTCCGCGTCGATCGATACATTGGCGGGAGTATCAAGCGTCTCCACCGTCGGGGTGGGCGTCGGATCGGGATCGGGATCCGGGTCTATCTCCTTTCCGTTACAGGCGGCAAAGCTGACCGCCATGCACAGCGCCATGATCAGGCTAAGAACTTTGAGTTTTTTCATTTTGTCTCCTTATTCTCATTCTCAGCTTCGGCTGATTTCTTTTTCTTCGCAAGCACGACCGTTGCGGTGACCGCGGCGGCGACAACGAGCACGCATCCGACGACGATGACCGCGATCGCCCACCCGGGCAGCCCGCCCGCAGGCGTGGAGGGATCGTCTCCGCCGGGCGTCGTCCCGGGGTCGAGCGACTCGTTATACGAAGCCACGAGCGCGTTGTAATTGGTCAGATCCATGATCAGCCGCTCATCTTCCGTGAGCGCCGCAAGGCGCGTCTCGACCTCCTTCATCAGGTCGTACACGGACTGCGTATACTCTGTGGGCAGCGTGTTGATGACTGCCTGCAGATCGCGCACCTCTTTCCGCGAATTTGCGATGCGGAGCGCTGAAAGCTGCGCCTGCGCCGACGTGACCTTCGCCCGAAGCGCATCCCATGTCTCCTGCGTATAGCCGTAGTCGGTCCCGCTCTGCGTGAGCGCGTTCATGGCTGCGACCGCGTTGTTGATGAGCGTTTCATCCGCCATGGTCACCGCGGTGAGATCGGCGATCTGCGACGCATAATCGAGGAAGAGCACAAGTTCCCGCTCGCGCGCCACATAATCGCTGCGCTCCGCCGCCGCTTCGTCGCCGAAGTATGCAAGATACACGATGGAATCGTAACCGTACAGCGCCTCGTTGGCGGGCAGGATCATTTTGATGGGCTGATTTTTGCCGGCGAGCCCGATGAAGGTATAGTACATGAGCTCATAGCCGAACAGATCGAACTGATTGTGCAAAAGCGCATACCCGGGATCGGTCTCCGCGAGCCCGATCAGCGCAAGTCCGGAAGTGGTGTTTTGGCACAGATTATAGTAATTGCTGTTGAGCTGATAGAGATTGAACGGCGTGGAATACTCCGTTTCGAGCACGGGTGCGGTGACCGAACGGAACTCCACGGATTGCAGCCGCGTATACCCGTAGAAGGCGAAATTCCCGATGAGCCTCAGAGAATCCGGCAGCACGATCGCCGTTACGTTCTTGTTGCCGTTCCCTGCGGCAAGCGCGATGAGCTCGGTGCCTTCGGCAACGGTGAGCGTCTGAATATCCTTTCCGCCGGGAACGGAAGTCAGCATGAGCTTCCCTTCCGGCGTCGTGGTATAGAGCACGCCGCCGATGAGCTGAGCATAGTCGTTGATCTTCCCTTCGGAGACCTTTTCGCCGCCCTGCATGAAGTAGAAATTCCCGAGCGAAGGGCATACGTTGAACGCGAGCGCGCCGACGCTCTTTAAGGCGGAGCTCAATGTGAACTCCGTAAGGGAGGCGTTGCCCATGAATGCGGCGTAGCCGATCTCGGCAAGCGCAGGCGCCGTGAAGGACGCGATCGTTGCGTTGACAAAGGCGTAATCACCAACGGACGTGAGTGCGTTTGCGGTGATCTGTCCGCCTACGGCGGAGTTATAGAAGGCGTAATCGCCGATCGTCTTGACAGAGGAGAAATCTGCCGTGCTCAATGCGAGCGTGGAATAGAAGGCGTAGTCGCCGATCTCCTCTACGCTCCCGAGATCGATCTGAGAGAGCAGCTCGCAGCCGAGGAACGTTTCCTCGCCGATCGTCTTGACGGAGGAAGGCAGCGTAACGCGCGTAAGCGAACTGCAAAGCGCAAATGCGCGCGCGCCGAGCGTCTCCACGGAATCGGGGATGCGGACGGATTCGAGATATCCGCAGCCGAGGAAGGCGCCTTCACCGATCGAAGTGAGCGTGTTCGGAAGAATGATGGATGTGAACGAAGCGCCGCTGCCGTTCTCGCTGACCTGCGCAAACGCGCCTGCGCCGATCGTTCTGACGGCGGTCAGCGTTACGAGAGCAAGGTTGGGGCACTCCGCAAAGGCATAGTCGCCGATCTCCGTCACGCCCGTGAGGTCTGCGCTCGTGAGCGCGGTGCAGCCGAAGAAGCTCTCGCGCTCGATCTCGCCGTCCGTTTTGCTCAGATCGATCGCAAGGAGCGACGTATCGTATGCAAAACATACCGGTCCGAAGTGGACGCCCCCCTCCTGCGGCATATTCACCGTTTCAAGAGACGTGCAGCTTTGGAAGGCGCCCAACCCGAACGAGGCGTTCGCCCCGATGGTCACGGACGTGAGCGCGCCCTGATAGAAGGCGCCCTCTCCGTACACTGCGTTTGCGCCGACTTCCGCGCTGCGCACGCCCGTGCGGGCGAACGCATAATCGCCTGCGCTGCTCACGCTCGCAAGATTGGTGAGCGTAGTGAGCGCCGCCGCGCCGTCAAACGCGTGCGCGCCGACCGTGACATCTCCGCCGGACGGGAATACGACTTCGGTGAGGGCGCCGCACCATGCAAACGCATAATCCCCGATCGACGTATCCGCGCCGACGATCGTAAGTTTTTCGATATCCGTGCCGCTGAACGCGGACGGTCCGATCGCGGTGTATTCCGCAGGGATCGTATAATCGCCGTAGGAATATCCGGTTGCGGCGATCAGCACGGCGTCGCCGTCCCCGTTGAGCAGAAGGTGCCCGTCGGAAGAGACGCCGTATTGCGTGTTGGCATCCGGCACCTCGAATTGTGTAAGCGCAGTCCCCGTGAAGAGCGCGCCGTCAAGACGAGCAAGGCGGGTGTTTGCGCCGAAAACGAGCGTTTTCAGCGCGGAACAATCGCGGAAACAGGATTCCCCGAGCGCGACCGCGCTGTCGGGAAGGGTGATGCTCTCAAGCGCGCCGCAGTCGTAGAACACCTGTGCGCCGATGCTTTCGGCGGCGCCCATGAACGTCACCTGCGTGAGCGCGGGATTTTGGCAGAACGCGCCCTCGCCGACCAATACAAGGTCGTTGTGCAGGGTCACGGAGGCAAGGTCTTCGCACTGCGCGAAGCAGAAGGAAGGCACCTCGACCGTCTCGTAAATATCGACGGAAGTCAGTCCGGAACGGACAAACATCGCCTCGGAAAGTTTCGTGTTCGCCGTCAGCTTGACCTGTTTCAACGCCGTGCAGTCGCGGAATGCCCGCGCGCCCGTATTGCGGAGCGCCGAAAGATCGACATACGCAAGCGCGACGCAGTTTTCGAAGGCGCTCTCGCCGATCGCATAGGTATGGCCGAGGTCGGCTTCATCGAGCGTGAGGAGTTCGCAGCCTTCGAACGCATGCGCGCCGATGACCTCTGCATGCGAAAGATCGATCTCTTTCAGCGCTGCGTCGTTGTAGAACGCATATTCGCGGATAAAGCGCACGGATTCGGGGATCGTGACGGACTCGAGCGCCGTACAATTATAGAACGCGTACTTTTGGATCTCTTCCACGCCGTCCGGAATGATCACGCTCGTGATCGCCGTATTGGACGCCGGAATCTTATTGGCGTCATAATCTTCGTCCGATACGACGATGCTGTTATCCGTCGTATACAGACAGAACGCATATGCGCCGATATAGAGGATGCCCTCGTCGTCCGGAATGACGACCTCCCCGCCGAGCCCCTTATAGGCGACGAGCATACGGTCTTCGATGACGAAGGGACTGTTTACCGTAACGCGAAGCGAAGCGCTCAGGTTCGACCCCTCCACCTGCAGCGTGATGGTCGCAGACCCCTCGCGCAGGGCGGTGACTTTGCCGTCCTGATCGACGCTCACGACGTTGGGCGAACCGGAAGAATAAGTGAGCTTATACCGATCCGCAACATACCAAGGCTGCAGATCGTAGGTGAGGCAGAACTGCTCGCCGGGATAGAGCGCGACCTGATGAACGGTCGTACCGGATGTGGAGGTGGAATACACGGGCAATCCGGAAATATAGATCCTGCTGCCCGTCTCGCCGATCTGACTCGTCTGCGCTGCGCGCGAATAGGCGAAGACCGTATCGAAATAGGCAAACCGGAGCGAGCGGATGGATTCATCTGCGATATCCCCGACGTGATTGGACGAAAGCGGACGGATCGCCCGCGCCTCGTTCGACGACGACGAAGCATTCTGCGCGTCGGGACGAGTCCGCACATTGATGGTGATGCTCGCGCTCTTGAGATCCATCTGTTCGGTCACGGTAATGCGCACGCGCCCCGCTTTGAGGCCGAGCACCTGCCCGTCTTCCACGACGGCGATGCTGCTGTCGCTCGATTCCCAAACGAGGTATTTGAGATAATCCTTATCGGCGTCGACCGTCGCGTCTCCGGTATACAGGTAATCGGTGAGGTCGACGACCTCGTCCTCATAGATGGAGAGGATGGAGAGCGAACCGCCGTCGGCGGAGCCGTCGCGCGTGAAGGCAAAGTCTCCGCGCGTGCCGGGCAGCTGACAGATGTAAATGTTCTGATTGAGCGCGTAATCCTCTACCGCAAAGGCGAGCGCGCTCGTGATGAGCTGATCGTAACCGATATCGTTGAGGTAATCGGTGATCTCGATGCGCACGGTGTTGTCCGTTCCCTTCTCGCTGTACACGGGTATGGGATTTTCGGTGAGGAACGCATATGTGGAGGTAGACGTGAACGCGATCGGCGATACCGACATGACGTACTGATTATCGTACAGCGTCAGGTTGAGATAGTACCTGTCTTTGCGGAGCGTTCTGTCGTATACCTTCTCATACGTAGCGCTCTTGATCACGGGCGCCTCGTCGTCGAGGACGAAGTCGAACGCGAACGTATTGCGCGCGTTCGCCGCGGCGCCGCCGTCGCCGTAGTCGAGCAGCCCGTACATTTTGAACTCATACGTGTGGTTGTTGATAAGCCCGAGCGACGACGTGCTCACGTTGAGCAGTTCGAAGGAAGGGATGGGCGAGCCGCCGAGCGAATACGCCTTGTTCGCGTTGTAGTCGACGTAGCGCCACAGCTCCTCCCCCGTCAGTTTGTCGGTGATGGTATACGTCATCGTCTTTGCGTTGCGCAAGAGCCCCGCATAGACGGTGGAGAACCCGTCGATCGTTCCGAGGATATTGGAGAGAGCGATGTGATCCTCCCGCGCGGGGATCGCGTCATACATGGACGTATCGATGTCGTAGAGATAGGACCCGAGCGGGATGATGTAATTGTAATAATAGGAACCGTAAGGTGTGGTGGCGTAGTAATCCGCCTTGAGCTTATCCTCGTCGTCGATGGAAGCGTCGTGCGCCTCGGATTCCACCTCGTAATAGGTCTTATCGAAGAGCGGCGCCTGCGTCCAATCGCCGTAGAAGGCGAGGAACGGGATGTTGAGATCGACTTCCTCCGCCGCGGCTGCGCCGTTCGCGTCCACCGCCGCGAGTTTGACGAACCCTTCCACATACATGCCGTACGGGAACAGGCTGTCGATGAGGTCCTTATCGTCTTGGCTGAGCGTATAGGTGACCGTGACCTTTGCCGAACCGTTCGGCTGAACGGATACGACGCCGCCCGTATAAGAGCCGTCTCCCGAGACGGCTACCTGATAGTTCCCGCCGAGCATCTGCCCCATTTCCGCGATGCGGTCGTTATCGTAAGAAGAGACGGTCTCCGTCATGCCGGCAACGGAGAGCTGATAGCGCACCGTATCCGACGAGATGTTCTTCACGTTGAACGTCATCGTGTATTCGCCCTTGCGGGTGGGATCGTCGCCGAGCTCGATCTTGCTGCGGTCGATCCCGTCCACCGTAAGATACGCCTTCGTATTGACGACGTTGTAGAGGTTGGCGAGCCCCGCGCCCTGCTTGCGCGGCGAATAAGGATTCCCCTCCTCATTGCGCACGATGTCCGCCGTGGACATGAGCATCTGATTGGTCATGACGCTGATCTCTTTCCATGTCAGATCGGGGAATTTTTCGCGCAGATACTGACGGATCAGCACGACGATGCCGCAGAGATTGGGCGACGCCATCGAGGTGCCGCTGATATTGTCGTATCCGCCGCCCGGAACGGACGAGCGGATATTCCCGCCGTGCGCCGTGATCTCGGGTTTGAGCTGAAGATCGGGCGTGGGGCCCCAACTCGAGAAGTCGGACATGAAGGGTCCCGCCGCATTCTCGTAGGAGAACGTGAGCGTCCCCTCGCTTTGGGAAGCAAGCTTCATGCCGACGTCCTGAGAGACGGAGATCGTGGGGATATGTTCGGTCTTGCCCATCGACATCGAAATATCGCCGTCGACATTGTTATAGATGATGCAGGCGATCGCGCCGTAGTTTTTGGCAAGAAGCGCCTTTTCTTCGAAGGTGTTGTCGCCGCGGCGGACGAGCGCGATCTTGCCCTGTACCGCGCCTTCCGGCAGGGAGAGGTAGCTCCCGCGCACGCCCGAACCGGGGATGGTGATGTAGTCGAAAGTATATTCCTTCGTCGGATCGAGCTCCTGCTGCTCGTACAGTTCGCCGAAGAAGTCGTTCTCATCGCCTGTAAGGGAACTCGATTCGGTGAAGAACACGACCTGCGAATCGTTGGCAATGAGATATTTGCTCTTCACGCCGCTGACGGACGCCACGGAGAGCGAAACGGGATATGTGGAGGGAGACCCGACCGTTCCGGAATCCGGATTGGTGACGAGGTTGGTGTTGCCCTGCTCGCCGCCGAACGCGGAGTTGTAGCTGTTGCTCGCCGCCGTGATCAGGCTGATGCCGCTTTCGTCGATCGACTGATACACGTCGTTGAGCAGATCATCGTCCTCTTCACGCGCGAAACCGCAGGAAGAACCGAGCGACATGTTGATCGCGTCCACGTTCAGAAGGACGGCGTCCTCGAGCGCCGCAAGGATATCGTCGGTGCTTGCGCCGTCGTCAAGATCGGGGAATACCTTCATGAGCACGAGCTGCGTATCTACGGCGACGCCCGTGATCTCGTCGTCCTTGCCGCCGATGATGCCGGCAACGTGCGTGCCGTGCTCGCTGTCGTACGGGAAGACGTCGTTGTCTTTATCCGCGTAATCGTATGTAAACGGGATCTTATCGCTGTACCAAACGTCCGAAAGCTTGAGTCCGGAAGTAAAATCCGCCGCGCGCGTATCGGAAAGTTTTTCTTCGACCGCCGAACGCGTGAGCAGCAGTTCGCCCTTGGGCTGATTGGCAAACACGGAATGGCTGCAATCAAAGCCGGAGTCGAGGATGGCGACCGCCGTGCCCGCGCCCGTATAGGGAACGTTGCTCGAATCGAAAATGCCCGTTTCGTATACGTTGACGTCGTTGACGATCGCGGAGGCGTCCGTGCCGCCGGAAGTCGCCTGCGGACGGTTGAACGTATCGGAAAGGTATGCTCCCTGCACATAGGAAGCGGAACCGAGCGTATCAAAATTTCCGTACTTTGCCGTTACTGCCACTGCGTTCACGATGGTGGAATAGTGGTATTCCACGCCCGTGATCAGCCCTTCCGCGGCGTAGCTTCTGACAAGTTCGTTCTGACGTGCTTCGATCCTGCGCGCCTGCGCCCTTCCCTTGGCGGAGTTCGCATACTCGGCGAGCGAATCGTACGTGCGGTCCAGCCCCTCGGAAGCATAGGTCTCTGCCAGCGATTCCTCCTCTAACCTGATGATCGCGGTGATCTCGTCGTCGGCGCTGTAACCGTTATTTTCGATCAGGCGCTCCGCCTTGATGCGGGACAACATGTCGTCCTGCGAGATCTTCATGTCGCTCTTGAGAAGCTTGATCTCCTGAGAAGTCTGCTCCTCGCTTCCGAGCGTGTTTTCCTCTTGCTTCGGAAGCGCCGCACACCCGACACAGAAACACAGCGCCATTGCGAACGCCATGATGATTGCTACAATCGATTTACGCATAGTGCTCCTTTTTTAACTCAACCAAAGATATATCAGCAGACCCGTTACGATAAAACACCCGACGACGAGAAGTACTCTCGGCATATATACAGCAAGCGCCGCGCGGATCGCCGCGCGCCGTTCCTTCCGCGTGAGCCCGAGTTTTTCGGATTCCTTTACGCGCGGAGCGGGATCGAGCCCCTCCATGCTGTATATCGTGCGTCCGTCGTCAACGAATTTCGGTTTTTTCTTCTTCGCTTTCGGAGGCATCGGCTCCGTCTGCGGGATCTGTTTTTCTTCTTCCATGATATTTTTTTAACTGCTCTGCCTCGAGCTGTGCGAGGCGCTCCGCCTCGAGCCGCTCGTATTCCGCGTCGTAATCGGAAAGATGTTCCATGACCTGCGCGTTATACAAATGGCACGCTACGTGGTGCCCGGGAACGGGCTCGACGTACTCCGGCTCCTTGAACTTGCACACGTTCATGCAGCTCGAACAGCGCGTGTGGAACTTGCAGCCCGCCGGAGGATTTGCGGGAGACGGGATGTCCCCTTCAAGGATGATACGCTGCATCTTGACGTCCGGATTGGGAACGGGCACCGCCGAAAAGAGCGCCTTCGTGTAGGGATGCAGCGGATTTGCAAAGATCTCGTCCGTTTCGCCGAGCTCCATGACGTTGCCGAGATACATGACGAGGATCTGTTCCGTGATGTATTTGACGACGGAAAGATCATGCGAGATGAAAACGTAGGTGAGCCCGATCTTCTTTTGCAGATCTTTGAGGAGGTTGATGATCTGCGCCTGAATGGAGACGTCGAGCGCGGAGACGGGTTCGTCGCAGATGACGAGTTTGGGTTTGACCGCCAAAGCGCGCGCGATGCAGATCCTCTGCCGCTGACCGCCCGAAAATTCGTGGGGGTAGCGGTCGTAGTACTGCGGCTGCAAGCCGCACTTTTTCATGATGTCGAGCACATATTCGTACACCTGTTTTTTGGGTACGATCTTATGCACATAGACGGGTTCGGCAATGATGCTCCCCACCGTCATCCTCGGCGGCAGGCTCGAATACGGATCCTGAAAGATGAGCTGAATATCCGTCCGGTATTTGAGCATCTGCTTCTTTTTGAGGTCGGTGAGGTCCTTGCCGTCGAAGAAGATTTTCCCGCCGTCCGGCTCGTACAGCTTGAGGATCGTCCGCCCGAGGGTGGTTTTCCCGCAGCCAGATTCCCCCACGACGCCGATCGTGGTGCCGCGTTTCACCGAAAAGCTCACGTCGTCCACCGCTTTGAGGTTGGACGTGACCTTCCCCAACAGGTTTTTTTCGATGGGGAAATATTTTTTCAGGTGTTCCACGCGCAGGATCACGTCGTCGGGGATCTCGGCGGTCTTGTTTTCTTCGTTCAGATTTTCCATGTCAGACT
>DBGBVX010000120.1:0-6993 GCA_048370055.1 Candidatus Gallimonas sp.
CTTTCCCGCGGCCCCGCGGCGCTAATATTGATCGTGGGCGTTATAAAACTCCCCTGCGTTCCCTCACTTTTTCTTGAAGAGGTTGATGAACGCGCGGAGCGAGAACGGCATGTTCGCGTTCTTGGGGAGCGCGAGTCCCACCGAACGGGAAGGCATGGCGGGCGTGACGTTGAGCTCGAACAGCTCCCCCGCCTCGAGGCGGCGCATGGCGTATTCGCGCGGGATGCACCCGATCCCCATCCCCTCGGTGACGAGCTTTTTCATAAAGCCCCAGCTGTCGACTTCGACGGCGGGCTGAAAATGCACGCCGAGGCTCTCGGCATAGTGATCCGCCGCGGCACGCGCGATCGTGTGCGGCTCCAGCAAAAGGAGCGGATAGCGCTGCAGATCCCACACAGTAAGCTCCTTCCCCTTGAGTTCCGCAAACGCCTCGCCCGCCACGAACACGTCGTTCAGAAGCGCGACGGATTCGGTGAGGCGGATGCCCTCGTCCGGCTCGATGGGAAGATTGAGAAAGCCGACGTCGCAGCGGTCGGATTTGAGGCAGTCGATGATCTTGGGCGATACGTCGGAGATAAGATCGATCTTCACCTGCGGGTAGAGCTTGTGATATTCCACGATCTTATCCGCAAGCACATACTGAAAAATCGTCTCGGAGGCGCCGATGCGCAGCGTGCCCGTGGCGCTCTGTTTGAGTTCGGAGAGCCGATCCTCCACGCCGCTCAGAAGCTGAAGCGCCTTCTCCACATCGGCAAAGACGAGTTCGCCGCCCTGCGCGGAGAGCTCCATCCCCTTGTGCAGGCGGTTAAAAAGCGGCGTGCCGAGCTGCGTTTCGAGCTGCTTGATCGCCTGCGAGACGGCGGGCTGCGAAATATACAGCTCCTCCGCCGCCTTGGTGAGGCTCCCGCACCGCGCGACCGTGTAAAATACCCTGTAAAGTTCGAGATTGACCATATTTTTTTCCTCCGCTTTCCGTAAAATCCACTTTGGCGCCGTCACTTGCCGACGCAGAATTTTTCAAAGATCTCCGTGACGATGGCTTCGCTCGCCGTTTCGCCCGAGAGCGTGCCGAGCGCCTCCCATGCGCGGCGGATATCCTCGGCGTACAGTTCGGGCGGGAGCCCGCCCTCCGCCGCGGCGCGCGCCTCCCGCACGGCGGCGAGCGCGTTTTTCGCCGCGCGATAGTGGCGCTCCGAGAGCAGGAACGCGCCGTCGTTTTCCCGCCCGAACCCCTTTTCGTACAGGAGCTCTTTCAGCGCGTCAAGCCCCTCGCCCGTGAGCGACGAAAGAACGACGTCGCAGCCCTCGCGCCGCGCAAGATCGCTCTTTGCGCCCACCGTGATCACGGGCGTGCCGGCGGGGAAGTCGGGCATTCCGCCCTCCTCCTTGAGCCAGACGATGACGTCCGCTCCCCTGATCGCCTCGCGCGCGCGGCGCACGCCCTCGCGCTCGACGGCGTCCTCGCTCTCGCGCAGTCCCGCGGTATCCGTCAGACGGAAATTGACGCCGTGTATCTCGAGCGTGCCGTCCACCACGTCGCGCGTGGTGCCGGCAACATCAGAGACGATCGCCCGATCGTAGCCCAAAAGCGCGTTGAAGAGCGAACTTTTCCCCGCGTTGGGCTCGCCGACGAGCGCCACCGAGACGCCCGCCTTGATCTTCCGCCCCGCGGCATACTGCCCGAGGAGCCCCGCGAGCTCCCGCTCGACGTCGGCAAGCGCGGCGGCGATCTCCCTGCGGGAGGAGGCGTTGAGATCCTCTTCGGGATAGTCGAGGTCGGCGTCTACCTCGGCGAGGCAGTGCGTGAGTTTTTTTTGCAGCGCCGTGCCGAACGAAGTGAGTTTTTCGTTATAGAGAAGATACCCCGCGCGCACCTGCGCTTCGGACGAGGCGGCGATCATCTCCCCGACGCCCTCCGCCGCAGAGAGCGAGAGTTTGCCGTTGAGGTAGGCGCGCTTGGTAAATTCCCCGCGTTCGGCGAGCCGCGCGCCGAGTTCGAGCGTACGCCTGAGGACGCCGCGCGCGATCTCCGTACCGCCGTGGCAGTGAAATTCCACGACGTCCTCCCCCGTGAACGATTTGGGGGCGCGGAAATAGACGCACATCCCGTAGTCGCGGAAAGTGCCCGCGTCGATCTCGCCCGCGTACATATAGTTGGGCGCGAACTCTCCCTTGCGGGAGAACATTTTTTTTGCAACGGAAAGCGCGTTTCGCCCGCTCATGCGCACGATGGCGACGCCGCCCGCCCCCGCCGCCGTAGCGATCGCGGAAATGAGATCGTTCATATTCCTCCATAAGCGCAGATTGTTATAAATACGGATTTCATTCCTTTCTCATAAACTGCGGTTATATTATATCACGCGCGCGCGCAGATGTAAAACATTTTTTCCGACAGAGCGCAAAAAAATGCGCGGCGCTGCGGAAAAATTTTTCCGCAGCGCCGCGCAGACAAGCGCAAAACGCGCGATCAGAACCCGGGGAAGGGATCGTCGTTCCCCCCGCCCGAGGAGCCGGACGAGCCGCCCGCGGAGGGATTGTCCGGACCGCCGCCTTCGGGCTTTCCGTCGCCGTAATCGGGGAAGGGATCGGCGGGCGCGCTTCCGCCCTGCCCGTAACCGCCCTGTCCGCCGTTATAACCGCCGCTATATCCGCCATAGCCGCCGTTATAGCCGCCCTGCCCGTACATCTGCTGCTGACGCTGCGCATACTCCTGCATGCGCTGCTGCATCCATGCGTCGTAATCCACGGGGTTATTGTTGCGCACAGCAAAGATGACGAACCCGCGCAGCGGGAGCACGGCGCAGAGGAAGGTCATGAGGAAGGGTCCGCGCGCATAGTACTTGCGGAAGAACGCATAGTAGAGGACGCACATAAAGAAAATGAGCACAAACTCCACGATGATGCTCAGATAGCTGCATACGTTGCTCGCCACAGGAATCCACCTGAGCGACATGTCCATTTTCGAGACGTTGAACACGGGGCTCCATTCCGTACGGTCCGAAGAGAACTGCTGCGTATAATATTCGGGATTCATGAGCAGGTACCAAAGGACGAGCGCAAACACGTTGAACGCCACATAGAAGATCTCCACGAGCGTCGTGTACAGCCCGACGCGCTTCATCTTCTGATTGAACACGCGCGTTTCGCCCGCGAGTTTGCCCGCATAATAGGTGTTCAGGAAGGGCAAAAAGGAGATCCAACTATGCTTCATGCCCACCTTTTTTGCCATGACCGTCATGCCGAGCCCGCCCATCACAAGGCAGAGGACATACAGCCCCGCCGAAACATACAGGCTGATCGACTGAATATTCAGCATGAGATCGGTATATTCCTCGAGCGTTGCGATCGAGTACGACCGGAAAAACTGCATGATGAACTGCGGCAAAAACATCCAACCGAATAATTCCATAGATTACCTCCCTTCTTTTTCCGTACATGACGGAAAGACCGGAACTTCATATTCCACCCGCTCAAGGGTAAGTCCTTTGGCGGGCATCGTTTTATATAACAGCGACCGCTCCCCCGTAGAAAATGCCGCCGCGACGTCCTCCGTCCTCGCCCTGCCCGTGCCGAGCGCGTACAGCTCGCCCGCAAGGATGCGCACCATGTTGTAGAGAAAACCGTTTCCCGTAACGCGGATCTCGTACATGGTGCCCCCGTACACCGCGAAACGGGCGACGGAAAGATCGTAGATCGTGCGCACCGTCGTCTTGGCGGAGGAACCCGTGGCACGGTAGGCGGCAAAGTCGTGTTCGCCGAGAAAAAGCGGACATGCCCCCTCCATTTTCGCAAGATCGGGCTCCCCTTCCGCGCGGACGGCGTAGCGCTCGAGGAGCGGCAGAACGCAGGGCGCGCAGTAGAACCGATAGCAGTACGTTTTACGCCTTGCGCCCCGCGTACAGTCGAACCCTTCGGGCGCAAGGGCGCTTTCGAGCACCTTCACATCGTCGGGCAGAAGGCGGTTGAACGCCTCGCGGAGCCTGTGCGGCGGAACGGACGTTTCGCCGTCGAGATGGCACACCTGCCCCGCCGCGTGCACGCCTGCGTCCGTCCTGCCGCTGAGCGCGACCTTCACGGGAACGCCGAACACCTTTTTTGCGGCGTCCTCGAGGACGGACTGCACCGTGCGCCCCTCCCGCTGCCGCTGAGAACCGAGAAAATGCGTGCCGTCGTAACTGATGAGAAGTACAAATCGCACCATAGATCACCTCTCAGTAGGGCGCGGGAAGGTAGATCTTCATGAGCACCACGCCCGCAATGAGCGCCGCCCCCACGAGAAAGGCGATAAGATCGCGCCAGCCGAAGCGCAGTTTTTTATACTTCGTGCGCTGATTGCTGCCCGTGTAGCAGCGCGCCTCCATGGCGTCGCCGAGCTCCTCCGCGCGGCGGAACGCCGAGAGAAGAAGGGGCACAAGGATGGGGATCATCGCCTTGATGCGCTTGAACAGGTTGCCGCTCTCGAAATCGGCGCCGCGCGCCTTCTGCGCGTTTTTGATGCGTTCCGTCTCGTCGATGAGAACGGGGATGAACCGCAGGGCGATGCTCATGATGAGCGCGAGCGCGTGCACGGGAAATCTGATCCATTTGAGCGGCGTTAAAAGGCTCTCCACGCCGTCCGTCAAGGCGACGGGCGTCGTCGTGTACGTGAGCAGCGACGAACAGATGACAAGGAGCGCCAAGCGGAGCGCCAAAAAAGCCGAGAAGATGAGCCCCTCCTTGGTGATGGAGATGATCCCCCACTCCGCATACACTGTTTCGCCGTTATAAAACAGGATATTCAGCGCCGCCGTAAAGACGACGAGAAACACGACGCCCTTGACCGCGCGCAGCACTTTGCCGAGCGGGATGCGCGAGAATACGACGATGAGCACGAGCACGCCCGCGCAGACCGCGAGCCCGTAAAAATTGTTTGCAAGGAAGATCGCCACGATATAGGCGATGAGGAACAGGAGCTTCAGGCGCGGATCGAGGCGATGTACGAAGGAATCGACGGGATAGTACTGACCGAAAGAGACGTCTTTCATGCGCCGCCTCCTTTGCGCCCGCCGTGCGCCGCCCAATATGCGAGCACTTTGGCGACGAAATCCTCCGTCGTGAAATCGCAGTCGATCTCCACCCCGCGCTTTGCGAGCGCCGTACACAGCTTTGCGGTGAGCGGCACGTCAAGCCCGAGCGCGGTGAGCTCGTCCGCGCGGCGGAAGAGCTCCTTGGGCGGGAGCACATACCGCACGCTGCCCTCCGAAAATACGGCGGCTTTCGTGCAGTTTTCGCTGATCTCGTCCATATCGTGCGAGACGACGACGATGGTCTTGCACCACTCGCGGTGGAGCTTGTGCAAGAGCTCCATCACCTCTTTTTTGCCGAGCGGGTCGAGCCCTGCGGCGGGCTCGTCAAGCACGAGCACTTCGGGACGGGTGACGATGACCCCCGCGATGGCGACGCGCCGTTTCTGCCCGCCCGAGAGGTCGAAGGGAGACTTATCCTTCATCTCCCCGTAATCGAGCCCGACGACTTCGAGCGCGGCTCTCACCGCGCCGTTGATCTGCTCGTCGGAGAGTTTCTCCGCCGAAAAGTTTTTCAGCCCGAAGGCTACGTCGTCGCGCACCGTCTCGGCGAAGAGCTGATATTCGGGGTATTGGAACACCATGCCGACGGACTTTCTCAGCGCGCGGAAATCCGTCTTTTTATCGGTGAGGTCGAACTCCCCCACGCGGAGCACCGTTTCGGGGGGCGGGATCTCCCCCTTTTTCGGCTTCTTCTTTTTATAGTGTTTGAGCGAGGACGGCAGGCGGATGAGCCCGTTCAGATGCTGCACGAAGGTGGACTTGCCGCTGCCCGTATGCCCAATGATGCCGAAGAACTCCCCCTCCTCGATGGTGAGGGAGACGTCTTTGAGCGCGGCGGTCGCGAAGGGCGACTTCGGATTATACACATAGGAGAGATGCTCGGCGACTATACGCATTTTGCGATCTCCTCCGCCAACACTTCGGCGTCCAATGTGTTTTCCACGGGCATACCCGCCGCCCGCAGGCTGTTGCAGATGATCCCGATGCGGGGCAGCGCAAGGTTATAGGTCAGGAGCTCTTCCTGCCGCTCGAAGATCTCTTCGGGCTTGCCCTGCTTGACGATCTCGCCGCGGTTCATCACGACGGCACGGTCGGCAAGCAGCGCCTCCTCCATAAAGTGCGTGATGAGCACCACGGTGATGCCCTCCTCCTTGTTGAGGCGGGTCACCACGTCCACGATCTCGCGCCTGCCGCGCGGATCGAGCATGGCGGTGGATTCGTCGAGAATGACGACGCGCGGCTTGAGCGCAAGCACGCCCGCGATGGCGACGCGCTGTTTCTGCCCGCCCGAGAGGCGCGCGACGGTGGCGTTCCGATAGTCCTGCATCCCCACGGCGCGGAGCGCGAAATCGATGCGCTTGCCGATCTCTTCGCGCGCGAGCCCCACGTTCTCGGCGCCGAACGCCACGTCGTCCTCGACGATGGTGGCGACCGTCTGATTATCGGGATTCTGAAAGACGACCCCAACGTTTTTACGGGCTTCGAACATCGTCTCGTCGGAGAGGGTCACGCCGAACACGCGCACCGCGCCCGCGTCGGGAACGAGCAGACCGTTCGAAAGACGGGCAAGCGTGGATTTGCCGCTGCCGTTATGCCCCAAAACGGCGACAAACTCGCCCTCCTCCACGGAAAAATTGAGTTTTTGAATGACGAACGGACTATCCTCCTCGTAGCGGAAAGTGACGTTCTCAAACTCGATCGCCTTCATATTGCTCCCAAAAAAAGTATGTACGGCGCGCCACCGCCGCCCTTCCGCAGCAAACGGACAGGGCGTATTTTGCGGCGGAACCGCGCGCTCTTTGCTCTCAAATGAAAAACTTACTTCCCATATTATAGCAAATCGCCCGCTTTTTTACAATGAAAACGCCGTGATAATTTTGAAAAACATATATTTTCTTCCCTCCGCCCGCCGCGCCGCCGATAAAAA